>JAPKDG010000018.1 GCA_028822645.1 Longimicrobiales bacterium
CCCAGTAAGTAGCCAAATATTTGGTCAGTCCTATCACAGCAGCTTTCGACGTGGCATATACTGCAGGAGTGTTGATTTCCACTCCCATGTATTCAGATCCCTCATAGATTCTTTGATCTGGTGCAACTACTCCATACACAGAGGCGGTTTGGATTATGCTGCCACCTTGTCCTTGAGATAACATTTGTTTCCCTACCGCTTGAGCGACTAAGAACATGCCATCAACATTAACCCTCATCATTTCCTGCCACTCTCGGTATGAGTAATCCTCGAAGCTAGTAAAGTATTCCGTCAAATCATTTGACTTTGCTGCAGCATTATTATGAAGAACATTAATCTTTCCAAGAGTTCCTACTACTTCCTCAACCATCTGCCCTACTTCCTCTGGAGAAGTTATATCGCAAGCCACTCCCATCGCGTTAGTGCCATATTCTTGCCTAAGCTCCTTGGCAAACTTCTGGCAGGAGTCCTCATCCAAATCAATCACCGCTACATCCGCTCCGACAGAGGAAAGTCCTCGACAAAAATATTTGCCAAGGATACCAACCGCACCGGTCACAACAGCCGTTTTCCCCTCAAGACGAAACCATTTTTCGACTGGTTCTTCAAACACGACTCCTCCTTGTGACAGCGATACAGAAACGATAAAACTTCCGAATTACCAAATAATGCTAACTCCGTTTCAGTCATACCCCAATAGTGCAAAGAAACTTAGGAAAGCACTGGAATTTTCAATCAAAATGACAATGGCAATATGGTACGCAACTCAAACAACCAGTTGCTTCGATCCATTCCTTGAAGGGCCCCATAATTATCAACTTTCTCATACCCAACTCTAGCTAAAGTGAGTAGACCCAACTCCCAATTTTCTTCCCAAGATCCAACAAGTCTGACTCTGATTTCTTCGGGTCTGTTCAAAATATTTTCAAAGACAAATCCTTCCCGCACAACATATTGGTCGTCACTCCGCTCTTCCCAAGCCAATTCTAGTTTGAGTCGGTCGGCGAGTTTTGTCATGGTATCGAACTCTAAATAACCACCTCTCCCATTGGGTCCTAAATTGTCTCCAATGATGATCCCATCTATAGTCAGACCCGAACTAAAAGGATTGTGCTGATAGAACCTTATCCCTGCCTCCCTATATTCTAAACGCACAGAGCTCTGAGGATTTCCAAACGGTTGAGGTAACAATACCCCAGTTACGTAGGAAGCATCTTGCCCAAAAACTCGGCCCAATTGGTTGAACTTCCCCAAATCATCAAAAACAAGGGAAGCATAAATCTGAGGGGCTTTAGCCCAGGGCAATCGCCACCTGACATCAAAGCCAGCGAATCGATTAGAAATTGCCAACTTCTGACGCCCTGTAGTACCCAGCTTCGTCAAGGGTTCGACTACAATGAGGTGATCCAAAATACGGCTCCTCAGTGAAGCAGACGGAGATCCATCACCGCCCGAATGGACTAAAGCTGAAAGACCCATTTCCAAGCTTTTCCAAGGTTTAATATTCAACCTATAACCGACTAGGTAGGAATGCGGAATGTCTCGATTGTTTTCTAAACGTGACAATGAAATAGACAGCCTTGCTGGCCCGAGCCTGTTCAGAATCCAAGGAAATCGAAATGTGTCATCACTCCCTAAGCTGATTTGATCTAGAGCCCGAGCTTGTCCGGAAAACAGTGAGGAGTTCTTGACTGAAGGACCCCAGACCAGAGGAGATCGTCCTATGGACAGATATAGAGGCCCTATTGGTCCTTCACCCCAAAGCTCTTGGATTCCAAAAGAATGAACCGAACTCTTTCCTCGAGCAATTGGGACTGAGAGCACCTTATAGAATTCCCATTCTCCAACGCTAAAACCTAAAGAAGGTTCCATTGCAGCGTTGAACCCCTCGTCCATTCCTCTGCCGCCTCTTCCTTGAGAAAGTGGTGAAACAACCGCATCTATATATCCCAATCCGTTACCCTGAACGTATCTAGGAAGAAGCTCTGCCCAACCGAATGACATTTCCAACTGGGCGCTAAACGGTTTTCTCTGAACTAGTTCTTTTAGTTTTTTTTCAGAAATCGAAGAAGAATCGGTTATCGGCCGATCAAAAGTTTTTCTAACCATCCTGGTCAAACCAAAACTCTGACCTAAGGGTATCGTGTCCAGAATACCTTTACTCAACAACATTTCTATTTCTCTGGTCACTTGGTCAATCTTTTCTGTTGGGCGCAGAGATTGACCAACAACTTCACTTACAGAGGATAGTGCCAAACAAGAGAACGCTAAGATACGGCAAACCTTATACATTTTAAAAAATGTCCTGATTGATCAGCATGAGGTCAGCTTCACCAATACAACACTCTTTCATCAGCCTAGCTCTTTACAACCCAAGACTCCCCCAAAGATTTGTCGTCTCGGCTAAGAAACCTGGTAGCATTTCTAGCGTCTACTAGAATCGGTGAGGAATTGAGAATTCTGGAATAGTCCAGACTCGAATGATCAGTCACAATCACTACCGCGTCGGATTGGGAAAGGATCTCGTCAGTCAATGCGACCGAAGACAGTGATAGACTTTCAGACAATTGTAACTCTGGCACATGAGGGTCATGATATTCTACTTTGGCATCGAAAGAGAGAAGTTCCTGAATCACTTGCAAAGCTGGTGACTCCCTGACGTCACTAACATCTTTCTTATACGAAACCCCAATAATCATGATATTAGCTTCCTCTAAGGTTTTACCTTTGGATTCCAAGCTAGAGCGTACCTTTTCTACCAGGAACTTAGGCATTTCTGCGTTCAGTTCGGAAGCCAATTCTACGAAACGAGTTCGATAATTCAGACCACGCATTTTCCAAGCTAAGTAATGTGGATCCACAGGAATACAGTGACCCCCGAAACCCGGACCAGGAGTGAACCTCATAAAGCCGAAAGGCTTAGTACTTGCAGCATCGACTGCCTCCCAAATGTCCACAGCCAATCGATCTGCTATGAGGGCTACCTCATTGACTAACGCTATATTCACAGCCCTAAACATGTTCTCTAAAATCTTAACTAATTCAGCAGATTCAGTAGAAGAAACCGGAACCAAGTTGTCTACAAATCGCCCATACACAGAAAGCCCAACCTCCAAACAATCTGTTGTTATGCCTCCCATCACCTTAGGTGTGTTCTTGATATGCCACTGCTTATTCCCAGGATCAACACGCTCAGGAGAAAAACAGAGGAAGAAATCCTTTCCTACTTCTAAGCCTGTTTTCTCCAAATTAGGCAAGACAATATCTCGGGTAGTTCCAGGATAGCTAGTAGATTCAAGAACTATTAATTGCCCTTCTCTCAAACCTTCAGAAACCAATTTAGATGCGGACAAAATATACGAAATATCTGGTTCATGAGATTTCGATAGAGGAGTGGGAACACATATAGCGATAGCGTCACATTCTGAAATCCTATCCATTTCGCAAGTGGCCTGTAGTCTGCAAGTATCCAACACTTCACCTAGCTCTTGATCACTAACGTCGACTACATGGCTCTTAGCTTCATTAATAGCATTCACTTTTCCAGAATCGATTTCAAACCCCACGACTTCCAATCCTGCTCGAGCCATCTCCAGGCATAAAGGAAGGCCGACATACCCTAAGCCTATAACCCCTATTTTGAGGTCACTTTTCCCAAAACGATTGAATGTCTCAGTTGTCATGTAGCAGATCTCATAAAGTCACCAACGGGCTTCTCCAGTAAAGATTTTTCTTCGTCTTCCTCAATATCTTAATAAATACAGACGGCCTATACCAATTCATCTCAGCATTATTCAAAGTATTGAACTATAGATTCCAACAAACCAGACACACTGTATTCATTGGGATGAACTACCACCTCATATCCTAATTTTCTAGCCTCTAATGCAGTCACCGGACCGATTACTGCCGCAGGAGATCGGACTTCCCCTCGAACCAATGCATGGAAAGATTGCACGGTAGATGGGGAGGTAAACGTCAATAGATCGACTCCCGACTTTACTTCTCCAAGAATTTCTTTTGATACTTCTGAGACTGGATTCGTTTCATAGGCCGCAACAGCTTCAACGATAGCACCCATTTCTTCCAATCCTTCACGTACGACTGCTCTCGCCTCTGATCCAGAGGGTATAAGAAAAGTCTGGCCATTTATATTTCCACGGAATCCAAACAATTCTACTATAGCTTGACCTGTATGAACCATCGGGATAAGCTCGACATCTACACCATAGCTTTCACTGATTCTGGCAGTTTCTGGCCCCACACAACAAACTGCAGTATTAGACAAAGCTTCCATCACAGAAACACCCATACGCTTAGCACTTTCAGCGAAAAATTCAACGGCATTCGCTGAAGTGAAAACTACCCAATCGAAGTCAGCAAGACGAAGCAAAGCCATATCTAAAGCTTGGGAATCACTGGGCTCTGACACTTCAACCGTAGGCATCAAAATAACTTGGGATCCAAGGTTACCTAGAAGTTCAGAAAACCTGATCGATTGTTTCACAGGTCTAGTAACTACGATACGTCTACCCTCTAGGGGTCGCGCTTTTCCAGAACTCGTTTCTTTTTCTTGCATGTTCACTGGCCAGGATGTGATTTTTTATCTAGGTCCCACCCTTTTACAGCGTCACTCGTATAAAGAAACAGGCTATTTCGTTAAAAACATTGGCGCCATTGGGGGGGCTACTCTCCTACCAATCTCATTGGCGGTGCTTTGGAGATCTTTTCACTCCGTATACACTCTGTACATACCCGCACTCTCCGCCTATCACCCTCTGGCGTTACAGTGTTGACCTTCTGCAGATTCGGGAGCCAACGCCGGCGAGTTTTATTATTGGCGTGGCTGACGTTATTCCCAGTTCTAGGCCCCTTTCCACAAACGTAACACACTCTAGACATAAGCTTCTAATCCCTTAAAAAAGAACTAATTATTAATTATCGGCACCAGGAGCACTGTACACTGTAACTTCTATAGCTTCTACAAAGGTTTCTGAGAAAGTAGCAACAATCTTATTCGCTTCGGTTAAGGCACCCATAGTTACCCACGAATCAGCTATGCTATCAGTCATTTGATGAACGTTACCTATGATCGAAACGTTCTCACCCATAGTCACCGAAATGCTATCAGACACGAGAGCCGACGACATCTTGATTAGATAGGGTTGGCCAGCAACTTCAATGAAAAAAGCTTCAGAGTCAAGCAAACTCGTGATAGTGAGTTCATTTATTTGAATGAGAATATCTTCTTGAGCCATGGGATCTGACCCGAACACATCAACTGGGATCACTACTGCTGAACCCAAATTTCTGGTGTCTTCAACTTCTTCAGTATCCTCTACCGTAATGGACAACACATATTCATTGCTCCGAGCGGTAAGCCAATAGAAGAATCCCCCCACAAATACAAATGCTCCAATCATTAGCAGCCTACCAGCTGTCCCAGAAGAACTTTTTCCTGATGCCATATTTGTGCCTACTCCCCGTTTTTGTCCTTATTTCTCTATAAAGCTCCTTATGACTTCAGGAGGCAGTCTAATCGACTAACTCGATTAACGCCATCTCCGCGCCATCCCCCTTACGATTCCTTAGCTTCAAAACGCGAGTATACCCGCCAGGGCGATCAGTAAAACGTGGGCCGATATCATCGAATAATTTTCCCAAAACACCTCTGTCAGAAATAGCTCGCCCAGCCAAGCGTCTTGCATGTAAATCCCCTCGCTTACCAAACGTAATTAGCTTCTCAGCATAAGGTCTCAGTTCCTTAGCCTTCGCAGTAGTAGTCTCGATCCGCTCATGACGAAAAAGAGCCGTAGCAAGATTTCTTAGAGTCGCTTTCCTATGACTCCGTGTGCGAGATAAAGCGCGACCTTTTTGACGATGTCTCATAATCTATAATGCCTAGAATCTCTTCAAGGTTGTCTCTTCAGATTCCGTATCTTCAGATTCAATGAGAGTGAATTCGCCTTCCTCATCCACCAGTAATTGCATTCCGAACCCCAGTTCATGGCTGGCCAGAAATTCTGAAATTTCCGTTAGGGATTTCTTGCCAAAATTACCTATACTCAACATTTGATCCTCAGATCGCTGAACCAAATCAGCCAACACGCTGACCCCTTCTTTCTTAAGTGAATTGCGGGATCTAACGCTAAGTTCAGTAATGTCCTCTAGTGGCCGGTTTAACAGGTCTCTCATTTCTTCAGAAACCTTACTCCCTAGGGAATCCAATTGAGGCAAGCCACCTTGGCCGAAATAAAGCATGAACTCAAGATGCTTTTGGAGTAGAGCCACCGCATAACTAACTGCCGATTCCGCGCTCACTGACCCATTCGTACTTACTGAAAGAGTCAATCGATCGTAATCTGTCCTCTGTCCCACACGCGTCTCTTCTACAGAAAAATTCGCCAGTCGCACAGGATTATAGATAGAATCAATTCTCACCAAATCAACAGGAGAGCCCTCAGGAAACTCATGTTGTTCAGCAAGGACAAATCCTCTTCCTCTTTGAATGTACAGCTCTATACTGAGCTTACGCTTATTCTGCAAAGTCATCAAATGGTGTTCAGGATTATGAATCGTCACACCTGCCTTATCGGCTATCTGAGATGCAGTAACAGTTCCTGGTTCATCCAATTCAATTTTCAGCACTACCTGATCAATTGGTTGGCCTTGACTATCTACAAAATCATCATCTAATGAAACGACCAGTGCCTTCAGATTTTGTATGACCTGGTGCACATCTTCCACGACACCTTTTATGGTCTCATGCTCGTGCACAACGCCATTTATCCGGAAGCCCCAAACTGCCGATCCCCTAAGAGATGCCAGTAGTACTCGACGTACCGAATTCCCTAGAGTATGACCGAAACCACGCTCTAAAGGTTCAATTACAAATTCTCCCCTGCTTTCGTCATCAGATCCCGACGCAATTTCAATGCGTTCTGGAATCACTAATCCAGTCAAGTCTATCTCCAAAGAATCCTCCATAATCACTTCGAGTAGAGTTCCACGATGAGTTGCTCATTTATTGAAGCATCCACATCTGTCCGTATTGGACTACGGACCATACGACCTATACGATTTTTCTCGTCTAACACCAGCCATTCTGGAAGCTGTCTTCGAGTGCGAGATGTTGCTAAAGATACTTCCACAGCCTCCAATTCCTTCGACTTAGCCCTAACGGCAATTTCATCACCTGTTTTAACACGATAACTAGGTATATTTACGAGATGTCCATTCACTTCAAAGTGCCGATGATTAACTAGCTGTCTTGATTGACGACGAGTCTGCGCAAAGCCCATCCTATAAACAATATTATCCAACCTAGACTCAAGTTCGACAAGTAGGTTTTCGCCCGTGACACCAGATATTTTATTTGCGTGGTCAAAGAGTTTTCGGAATTGCTTTTCAAGCATACCATAACGCCTTTTGACTCTCTGTTTCTCGCGCAGCTGAATGGCATAATCCGATTGCTTTCTGCGTCTGTTTTGGCTCTGGCCATGCTGTCCAGGAGGATATGGTTTCCTCTCAACTGGACAATTTATTTTACCACAACTCTGACCTTCTCGTCTACAACTTTTATGGGCGGGTCCAGTATAACGAGCCATAACTCTATACCCTTCGCTTTTTCGGTGGACGACAACCATTGTGCGGAAGTGGAGTTATATCTTGTATCGAAGTGACCTGGAGACCAGCTGAAGCCAAAGCCGAAATGGCAGACTCTCGTCCAGACCCAGGACCTTGCACCAAAACACTCACCCTCTTAATGCCTAGTGCCATAGCCTCTCTTCCACATTCCTCTGCAGCCATAGTAGCCGCAAAAGGAGTTGATTTTTTTGACCCCTTGAATCCGGCCTTACCCGAGCTACCCCAAACAATCGTATTACCAATTCTATCAGTTACGGTTATTAGGGTATTGTTGAAAGTCGCCTTGATGTGGGCTACTCCATCTGCTTCTATCACTTTCTTTGCCGCTTTTTTAGATATTTTTTTTATCACCACTCTTTACCGTCCTTAAGACTTCAACACCTGCACACTTGGTGGTTTCTTAGAATAAAATTTTCAGTTTAAACTCTACTTCTTTGGAGCTTTCTTATGACCTGCTACAGCTCTACGGCTACCTTTATGAGTACGCGCATTAGTATGCGTTCGCTGCCCCCGTACCGGAAGACCCCTGCGATGTCTCAAGCCTCTATACGAGCCGATGTCTATCAAGCGTTTTATGTTCATCGAAATTTCAGTTCTTAAAGACCCTTCAACTTTGTATTTTTTCTCTATCTCTTTCCGAAGCTTATTCACGTCAGTATCAGTGAGATTCACTATTCGAATGTCTGGGTCAACTCCAGTCTCTTCCAAAATGAGCTCTGCTCTCTTGGGTCCAATACCATAAATGTAGGTTAACCCAACTTTAACCTGCTTTCCATTTGGAAGATCAATACCTGCGATCCGCGCCATACCACCGTCTTTTTAATTAGTTAAAAGGTCACTGGCCACAATAGCCAGGAGAACTGAATTCGCAGGGCTAACCCTGCCTCTGTTTGTGTTTAGGATTTCTGCCACAGATAACTCTGACAACACCCTTTCGACGCACTATTCGGCAATGCTCACAAATCCTTTTTACACTACTTCGTACCTTCATCTCTCCAAACCCATTCCTATGTTTATTGCACAGCTAACAATGATAATGCAAGCTCCTCACACCTTCAAGACATTCGACATTATTTCAATATAAATATCCGCGTTAGGCTCTTGTCAAAACACGAGCGCCCTGACTCGTAAGAGCCACAGTATGTTCAAAATGGGCTGACAGAGAACGGTCCTGAGTAACGATCGTCCATTCGTCATCGGCTGTCACTATCTCAGCTGAGCCACAGGAAAGCATTGGCTCAATAGCCAGTACCATCCCTTCCCTAAGCTGGATCCCATGCCCAGATTTTCCTAGATTTGGCACCTGAGGTTCTTCGTGAACATCGCGACCGATTCCATGTCCTACTAGATCTTTGATGATACTGTATTTCGTTCCTTCCACACAATTCATAACAGCCGCACCAATATCACCGATATAGCTATCTTTTGTTACTGTAGCCACTGCCCTATTCAGTGATTCCTCGGTCATGGAAAGTAATTCGCTAGTTTCCTTATCGATTTCTCCCACTGAGAAAGTCCAAGCTGAATCCGAACACCAACCATTCAGCTTCACCCCTACGTCAATGGAAAGTATATCACCCTCCATGAGCACCCTGTCTTTGTTAGGAATTCCATGGACCACTTCTTCATTTACGGAAACACAAACGCTTCCCGGAAACCCGTATAAACCTTTAAAAGCAGGTATTGCTCCCTTGTGTGACCGAATAAATGTCTCGGCGAAGGTGTCCAGATCGGCAGTATCTACTCCTGGAACAACTAAAGATTTTATTTCTGCAAACAATTTTGCAATAATCAAACCACTATTAGCAATCATTTCGATTTCTTTTTCAGTCTTTAGGTGGATCATTTCCCTCACATTCCCAAAGCTTGAAAAACAAGCTTTCTGACTTCACCAACATCTTTGTTCCCATCAACCCGACACACTTTAGCCCCCATCTGTTCATAATATCCGATTACTGGTTCTGTTTCAGTCTTGTAGACCCCTAGGCGGCTGATCACGGTTTCCAACTTATCATCTGTCCGGTGGATCAGAGTAGAACCTTCTGTGTCACATATCCCAGAGGTTTCAGGAGGAGATGTGTGGACATTATAGATAGCATTACAGTCAGGACAAGATCGCCGGCCATTTATTCTTTCTACTAATGCTTGATCTTCTGCCTCAAGCACAATAAGAGTATCTATGCTATTTTCGAGCAAAGCTAGAATTTCAGTTAGTTCAGAGGCTTGAGCTTCTGTCCTCGGGAAGCCATCAAAGACCAAGTTCCCCTTGGAATAAAAATTTACTAAATGGTCTCTAACGAGAGCTACGATGAGGGCATCTGGAACCAAATGCCCTCGAGACATATACTTCTCAGCCTTGACTCCCAAGGTAGATCCTACTGTCACAGCTTCTCGAAGTAAGTCTCCTGTGACAATCCTGGTCCAACCAGGTTTAGATGTCAGGAATACACCTTGAGTTCCCTTTCCTACACCTGGAGGCCCTAGCAGAACCACGTTCATTCTCTTGTCAGTCCTAATTTTCAGGCCGTATTAACTGTACTGCGACCGGCCCCGCATCTTAACTCGACCTTTTTTCATAAAGCCATCGTAGTGACGCAGGAGAAGATGCTGTTGCGCTTGCTGGACCGTATCGAGTCCAACACCGACCACAATCAATAGGGCTGTGCCTCCAAAAAAGAAAGTTTGGATGCTGAAAAAGGAAATGATCCAGAAGGGGACTAAAGCAATGAAGGCTAGGTAGGCTGATCCGGGGAGTGTGACCCTAGTCAGGACTTTATCAATATATTCAGCCGTCCTGGCCCCAGGTTTCACTCCAGGTATGAAGGCTCCCTGCTTCTTAAGATTCTCAGACAGATCGACTGGATTGAAAATGATTGCAGTGTAAAAATATGTGAAAAACATAATCAACAAAGCATAGCAGATATAATAAGTTGTTCCCGGCTGAAAAATATCGGCAATCATATCCAACATGCCACCTGTCTCACCGGCAAATTGAGCAATGGTTCCAGGAACCACGATGAAAGATTGGGCGAAAATGATTGGCATGACACCGGCAGAGTTAATACGCAACGGGACAAAGCTTTTTTGGCCCTCTCTGATCCTGCCACGCCCAACAACTTTGCGTGGAATCTGTACTGGAATTTTTCTCGATGCCATTGTCATAGCTACAACCGCTGCCGTTATCCCTACCAAAACCGCTACCAAAGCAACAAGGGTGAAGAGGCCGATTTGACCTGCCTGCCAAGATTCAAATGTTCTGGCAGCACCAGCTGGAAATCCTTCGATAATAGAAAAGAATATCATGAGTGACATCCCATTACCTATTCCTCTTTCTGTGATCTGCTCTCCCAACCACATAACAAAAATAGCACCAGCAGTCAAAGTGACTGTCGTAGTAAAATTGAAAATTAACCCTGGGTCTCTGATGGCCCCTGTACTTGTGAGAAAGGCTGCGTAACTAAACCCCTGAATCACACTCAAGAGCACTGTTACATACCTGGTCCATTGGGTTAATTTCTTCCTCCCCTCTTCACCTTCTTTCTGAAGCTTTTCTACCGACGGTAAAACCGCCGCCAAAAGTTGGAACATGATACTGGCTGATATATACGGCATGATACCTAGAGCAAAAATAGTAGCACGACTAAGTCCGCCACCTACGAACATATCGTAGATCCCCAGGATCCCACCTTGAAGTAGCCCAAACTGCTGTCTCAAGATTACGACATCCACACCTGGAACCGTTATATGGGCGCCAAACCTATAGATGAAGAGTACAAGGAGTGTGAAAAAAATCTTTTCTTTAAGTTCAGGAACACGAAATAGATTCGGTATAGGATTAGCCACCTTGCTGATCCTCTACATTTTTCCCAGTTACAATCACAGAGCCTCCTGCCGACTCTATTTTATTCACTGCCGTCTCACTAAATTTATGAGCCTTCACTGAATAGGCTTGATCCAATTCACCGACACCCAAAATCTTCACTAGTCCTTTTGCTGACCTAATCAAGCCAGCTGCTTTCAAGCTTTCTCCATCGACATCCGTACTAGAAACCCGGCTGAGATCAGCCAAGTTTACTATCTGATAAACCTTTCTTTTAAGAGGAGTAAAGCCACGCTTGGGAATACGCCGGTGTAATGGCATCTGACCCCCCTCGAAACCTGCTCTAACCCTACCTCCACTGCGAGAATTCTGCCCTTTCTCACCCCTACCAGCAGTTTTTCCGTTCCCGGAACCAGGGCCTCTACCCTTTCTCTTTCCATTCCTAACTGACCCTGGTGACGGCCTAAGATTATGTAATTCAGCCATCAGGAAATTTCCTCCACTCTAACCAGATGTGACACCTGCCGGACCATACCTCTAATTGCAGGATTGTCTTCATGCACCACGGTTTGTTGATGTTTTTTAAATCCTAAAGCCTCCAAAGTGCGTCTGTGTTTAAATTTTTTCCCCACACCACTCCGCACTTGTGTAACGGATAATTTCTTAGCCACGTTCTCTCTCCTTCCCGAGAATCAATTCCACAGGAACTCCTCTTTCTCTCGCTGCCTGTTGAGCCGTGACAAGATTGGTCAATCCATTCATGGTAGCTCTCACCACATTAATAGGATTATTGCTTCCTAGACTTTTAGTTAGGATATCTTTGACCCCAGCAGCTTCAAGGACAGACCTTACTGGCCCACCTGCAATCACACCTGTTCCAGGAGATGCAGGCCGCAACACTACGCGACCAGCCCCCCATTTTCCCACAATTTCGTGAGGTATAGTACCATTCTGAATAGACACTTCCACCAATTCCTTACGTCCTCGTTCAAAAGCTTTACGTATAGCCTCTGAAACTTCGTTGGCTTTAGCTAAGCCTATTCCTACTCTACCTTTTTGATCGCCTACCGACACCAATGCTGAAAAGGAAAATCTCCGACCTCCTTTCACAACTTTTGCCACCCTGTTGATGTGAATGACTTTTTCGGTGAATTCAGAATCGCGTTTATCATCTCTTTTTCTTCTATCATTTTTAGCCACTAGAATTTCAACCCTCCCTCACGTGCCCCTTCAGCAAAAGCCATCACTCTTCCGTGGTACTTGTATCCGCCTCTATCAAATACAACTGTTTCGATTCCTTTTCCAGTTGCCTGTTCAGCCAATAAAAGTCCCGCCGCTCGAGCTTGCTCAAGTTTCACATTCTGTTTTTCCGTCTCAAAGTTATCCAAGGCCTGACTAAGAGTTGACAATCCTACCACAGTGTGGCCAAGATCGTCGTTCACAATTTGTCCCTCCAAGTTTCGAAGAGAACGGAAAACTACCAACCGCGGACGCTCAGTAGTACCCCAAATCTTCTTCCTGATTCGCGAATGCCTCTTCAGTCTCCTGCCAGTTTTATTTTTATTTGTAGCATTTGTTTTCATAATTTTTAGTTGCCCCTTAAGACCCAGCCGTCTTACCAGCTTTTCTACGTACATGCTCCCCTTGATACCTAATTCCTTTACCCTTATAAGGCTCTGGTGGGCGAAAAGCTCGGATCTCAGCTGCAGTTTGTCCGACAGCTTGCTTGTCCACACCATCTATTACGATAGTGGTCTGATCCGGCAAATCTATATTGATCCCCTCTGGAGCAGGATAGTCAATAGTATGGGAGAATCCCAAGTTTAGTAGCAAACCAGATCCCTTTTTTTCAGCACGATATCCTACACCCTGAATTTCAAGTGTTTTCTGGAAACCCTTATCTACACCCTCAATCATATTCGCTATCAGTGCTCTGACTAAGCCGTGAAGGGCTCTGTCCTTAGCTTCATCAGACGATCTACTAACGTTAACCACACCTTCATCAACACCTACCCTTATCCCAGGGTTAATGTTCAATTTCATTTCACCTTTTGGCCCTTTTACAGAAATTCCGCTTTCTTGCAATACCACATCCACTCCAGCAGGAACTTCGATGGGCTGTTTTCCAATCCGAGACATTATCGCTGTCCTTTATCTTCTTTCTTAAGTCCTTACCACACCATTGCCATCATTTCACCACCCACACCCTCTTTCTTCGCCGACCTATCAGACATCAACCCCTTCGAAGTAGACAAGATTATCAATCCTAGCCCATTACGGACCCTAGGAATCTCATCGGCCTCTACATAACGACGTTGACCAGGCCTAGAGACCCTTTCCAAATGTCGAATTACTGGACTTCCTTCGTGGTACTTAAGGTACACACGTAAAAGTCCAAATTTTCCATCATTCAGAACCTTAAAGTCGTAAACGAAGAAACTTTCTTTCAACAACTGTGCTACTTCTTTTTTTAGTTTAGAAACCGGTATATCAACCCACTTGTGTCCGGCGTGTCCCGCATTCCGGATCCGAGTGAGCATATCGGCTACTGGATCAGTCATCATATCTTTATCTTCCCTTTACCAACTGGATTTTCGGACACCAGGGATCTCTCCCCGTAGTGCCTTCTGTCGGAAGCAAATCCGACACAATCCAAATTTTCTAATGAAAGCCCGCGGACGTCCGCATCGCTGACATCGATTACGATGCCGCCCAGCATACTTTTGAGGGCCATTATTCCTTTCAATCAGAGCCTGTCTGGCCATTAAATCCCCTTAGTTTACCGCTTGTCCTACTTGAATTGGGATTTCTCCTCTAAAGGGAAAGCCCATCTCTCGTAGTAAAGCAAGCGCTTCTTCATCTGTGTCTGCAGTCGTCACAACAGTGATATTCATTCCATGGATTTGACCAACTTTGTCGAAGTCAATCTCCGGAAAAATGATTTGTTCTTTTATCCCCATTGTGAAATTTCCACTCCCATCAAAAGAACGTGCAGTCAGCCCTCTAAAATCACGGATACGTGGTATAGCCACGCTGACTAAACGATCTAGAAATTCGTACATCCTACTCCTCCTAAGAGTAACGGTTGCACCAATCGGCATTCCCTCACGAAGATGAAAATTTGCAATAGATCTCCGAGCTTTGGTGACCATGGCCTTTTGACCAGTAATGACTCCCAGCTCTTCCACAACAGCTGTCAACAGCTTTGCATTCTTCGCAGCCTCACCCACCCCCACATTCATTACCACTTTTTCAATCCTGGGAATCTGGTTGGGATTAGTCCAATTAAATTTCTCCGCCAACTGAGGGCGGGCATGCATTTTGTAATGTTTAAATAATCTAGATTCCATTATTAATCTCTAAACCCCGACTATGCTTTCGGAATTGGGTTGCCTGTCTTAACTGAAATTCTTTCTTTGCGACCATCATCTCCGACTCTGATACGAATCCTTGTAGGCTTATCCTCGTTGGGATCCAGTAACATCACGTTAGAAGCATGGATCGGAGCCTCAAAACTTATAATACCCCCATCTGGGTTTGCTTCAGTCGGACGCTGATGACGCTTACGCATATTCACGCCTTCAACTACGACTCTACCCTTCTCAGGTAGTACAGCTGAGACCGTACCTTCCATATCTCGGTAATTACCCCTAATCACTCTTACACGATCACCCTTTACAATTCTTAGACTGCCGGCCCTAGGAGTCTTCACAATACCTCCGGAGCCAAGGATACAATTTTCATATACCGTTTATCCCTTAATTCTCGACCAACGGGTCCAAATATCCGTGTTCCAGTTGGCTCCCCATTTTCTTTTATCAAAACAGCAGCGTTTTCATCAAAACGAATGTAAGTCCCGTCTTTTCGACGTACCTCTTTCGCCGTCCTAACAACCACCGCCTTCACCACTTCACCTTTCTTTATAGGAGAGTTTGGAATGGCATCCTTTATGGTCACGACGATCATATCGCCCACACTCGCATACCTTCTCCTAGAACCGCCGAGAACTCGGATACAAAGTGCCTTCTTTGCTCCGGAATTATCGGCAATTTTCAAAGTCGATTCTTGTTGTATCATCTGCTGGCCCTCACCTGCCCAGACCAGCAAGCGGGATAATCGTAATTTTTAATCATTTTATTGCTAATTCTCCACCCGTTCTAAAACCCGCCATCTTTTTGTTTTAGAGAGAGGACGTGTTTCCATGATCCGAACCAGATCGCCGACGCGATATTCATTGTTTTCATCATGGACTTGATATTTTTTTGTGCGTTTTATCTGCTTTGTATACAGAGGGTGAGCAAATTGTCGCTCCACCTGTACCGTCACCGTCTTATTGCTCCTATCTGAAGTGACAACTCCAGATCTTATCTTACGATTTTTCCTTTCAGTTACAGCAATTTCCTTCATGACATACCATCCTTCTCAGATCTTGTATCGATCTGGCGTTCCCTAAGTACGGTTTGTAGCCGAGCCGAGTCCCGCCGCATCTTTTGAATTAATTTGGGATTATCTAGTGTCATCGTCGCCGCCTGGAACCGCAACCGAAACTGCTGTTCTTTGATCTCTTCAAGGCGATCAGTGATCTCAACATTATCCCATTCACGTATTTCTGAAACTTTCATGATTGTCTCTACCTACCCTAGTAATTGATCTGCTCTAGCAACAAAGCGAGTTGCCACAGGAAGCTTTGCAGAAGCCAATTCCATGGCCCGCTCAGCAATATCAGCTGTAACCCCCTCTATCTCAAACATCATCCTTCCAGGCTTGACAACGGCCACCCAACCTTCTGGGTTTCCTTTTCCTTTTCCCATACGGGTTTCTGCTGGTTTGGATGTAATCGGTTTGTCCGGAAAAATCCTGATCCACACTTTACCACCACGCTTAATGTGGCGAGTCATAGCCACACGAGCAGATTCAATCTGTCGATTGGAAATCCATCCACATTCAGTTGACTGCAAACCAAATTGGCCAAATGAGACTTTATTCCCTCTTTGAGACTTTCCACGCATACGTCCCTTATGCGTCTTGCGATGTTTGACTCTCTTAGGCGCTAGCATTTCTTAAGCTTTCCCTCCAGAACCCGTAGAGTAGGTGAGGCCTCTCCGTTCTTCAACTACTTCTCCACTAAAAATCCAAACCTTCACTCCAACGGTCCCATAACTTGTAGCCGCTGGAACGTCCGCATAATCTATATCAGCCCTTAGCGTGTGTAGAGGCACTCTCCCTTCATTATACCCTTCTGTCCTTGCTATTTCTGCTCCCCCCAACCTTCCAGCACACTGAATCTTAATCCCCAAAGCTCCAGCCCTCATTGCCGACTGAATTGC
Organism: Longimicrobiales bacterium; assembly: GCA_028822645.1. GTDB lineage: Bacteria > Gemmatimonadota > Gemmatimonadetes > Longimicrobiales > Gaopeijiaceae. The sequence goes on from JAPKDG010000018.1 coordinate 16,795, forward strand.
ACGTTTCATAGCCCGGCGAAAGGAAATGCGTTCCTTGAGTTGATGGGCAACGTTCTCTGCCACCAACCGAGCATCTACCTCTGGGGTTCTTATCTCCTCAACGTTGACGGATACCTCTGTATCTACAACGAGGGCCAGCTCATCGCGAAGCTTATCTACTTCCGATCCTCTTTTGCCGATCACAACCCCGGGACGGGCAGTATAAAGAGTGACTACGGTCTTGGAAGGTTTTCTCTCTATTTTTACTTTCGACAAAGCCGCATGTGCCAACCTTCTATGCAGATACGTCCTAAGTGTGTCGTCGGCCTTTAGTAGCTCTGAAAAATCACCTTCGGCATACCACGTAGAGTTCCAATCCTTCACTATCCCGAGGCGAAATCCAATCGGGTGCGTTTTCTGTCCCATTATCAATCCTCGGTGTTTACAATGACAGTTATATGACTAGTTCTTCTTCGCCTCGGTGAACCCTTACCCATAGCTGACGCTCTCCATCTCTTGTAAGTCGGGCCTTCGTCCACGAACACGGTCTCAACACGCAATTCGTCCACGTCTAAAACTTCACCGGCACCCCTGGCCTTGTCCTGGGCGTTAGCCACTGCCGACCGAAGAGTTTTCCCCACTGGCTCAGCTGCAAATTTAGTAGAAAACTCCAAAATCGCATAGGCCTCATTGACCCACTTGCCACGAATTTGGTCTACGACCAAACGAACCTTTCTGGGACTCATCCTAACCATACGAGCAATCGCTTTAGCTTCCATTTTTGAATTCTCCACTAACCGATCGAAGACCGCTTGTCGGCGAGCTTCCCACTATGACCTCTAAACATTCGTGTGGGAGAGAATTCGCCTAACTTGTGGCCTACCATGTTCTCAGTAATAAAAACAGGAATAAATTTGTTGCCGTTGTGCACAGCTAGCGTATGTCCAACGAATTCTGGAGAAATAGTGCAAGCTCTAGCCCAGGTCTTAACAACCTTCTTGGAGCCACTACTATTCATTGCTTCGACCTTTTCCAAGAGCCCTTGATCTATGTAAGGGCCTTTTTTTACGCTACGTGCCATATAATCAACCTTTCTATTTCTTGTGTAGATTCCAAGTAGCTATACATCACTGAGTGGCCCGTCCACGTTTACGACCACGAACAATATACTTGTTGGAAGCTTTTTTCTTGTGTCTGGTTTTGATGCCTTCCTTCTTCCCCCAAGGAGTAACGGGCGGGCGACCTCCCGATGTCCGACCTTCACCACCACCATGGGGATGATCGACTGGATTCATCGCTACTCCCCGTACCTTTGGGCGACGACCACGCCACCGACTAGCTCCTGCCTTACCTAACGTCTGAAGATTATGCTCAATATTCCCCATCTGACCAATAGTCGCCATGCAATCTTTGAATACTTGCCGCACCTCCGTCGAAGGCAATCTAAGAGCTACATATTGGCCCTCTTTAGCCATCACCTGAACTCCAGCCCCAGCCGAACGAGCCATCTGGCCACCCTTGCCCGGCTTCAATTCAATATTATGTACCATCGTACCCAACGGAATTCGTTCGAGTGGCAAAGTATTGCCAATCTGAATATCAGCATCCAGGCCGGAAACTACAGTTGCTCCGACTTTCAGCCCACGAGGATGAAGAATATATCTCTTTTCCCCATCAGCATACTGGATCAGAGCGATATTGGAACTTCTATTTGGATCATACTCAATAGCAGAAACTCTACCAGTAATCCCAAACTTATTCCGGCGAAAATCTATCTTGCGATACTGACGCTTATGCCCGCCGCCTCTTCTCCTAGAGGTAATCCTTCCATGGTGGTTTCTTCCTCCAGACTTCGACAAAGGTTCCAATAGAGATTTTTCTGGAGCTTTTTTTGTCAAAATATCCGAATTGTCCACAACCGACCGGAAGCGAGTACCCGGAGTTATCGGTCTAAATTTTTTAATAGCCATAATCAGCCAGCCTCGTAGAATTCAATTCGATCACCCTCTGCCAGCTGGACGACCGCTTTTTTATAAGAGGCCCCCCGACCATAGTCTCTATTGGGGTTCATTCTACCCATCGATATTCTCTTTAGTTTACCTGGATATCTCATGGTCCGGACCTTTTTCACTTTGACATCCCATAATTTTTCGACCGCACTAGCGATTTCTATCTTGTTGGCCCTTTTGTCGACTATGAACGTATAAAGATTCTGTGTTTCCATTTCCCTGACTGACTTTTCGGTCACAACCGGAGTTTGGATTACATCGTAAAGTTCACGCATCGCCATTCTCCTGCTTTGAATCCTTGTTCAATGCCACCAGGCGGTTTTCGTATATAGACTTAGCAGTTTTGCGACCATCCCTATCTCTTAAACTTTCAATGTCAGAAACCGAATCGAACTCCAACAAAAAATCTGTGAGTTCCGATATGTTGGGGAGCTTAATAGATGCAGTATCGAACTTTGGCTTAGTTTGAATTGGGGCGGATTCCTCTTTGACCTCTGTGGTGAGTGGAGCACTAATTTTTTCACGCGGCTTACGAGGTTTTCGCCTTTTCATCGTAACAAGTTCTTCCTGGGATTCATCTGCCGAACTATCTCTCGAACGAGACAGACTGGCCTTTTTGTCGGCCTGAGAAGGTTCTGCCTCTTCGAGCGCTTTCTGTTCGATCAAAACAACATTGGCCCATAGAATATCGTAAACCGACTCTTGCCCAAATGGTCGAATAATCACTTTCTGTAAATTACGACCTGACAAATAGATATTTTCCCTTTTTCCATTAGTTAATACCAGGACCTTACCTTCGATTCCAATATTAGACAGAATCTCTTTCAATATTTTGGTTTTCGGCCTTTCAAAATCAAGTGTTTCGACCAGAGAAATCCTATTCCCCTGTGCTCTGGAATTGAGTGCTGATCGCCTTGCCAAAGCTCTCACTCTCTTAGGGACACGCTGACGCCAAGAATGGGGGACAGGAGGGAAAATAACTCCGCCACCCGTCCAGATCCCAGACCTTATAGTACCGGCGCGAGCCCTGCCAGTTCCCTTCTGTTTCCAAGGTTTCCTTCCTCCACCGGATACCATTCCACGAGACTTGGCTGCCCCAGTCCCTTTCCGCTGGTTTGAGAGGTAGGCTTTCACAACTTGATGCATGACGTCCTCATTAACCACACCGTCAAACAACCAGTCGGGGAGCGCCTGCTCACCCTGACTGGATCCATTAATATCATAGTAGGTAGCTTTCATGAGATTCACTTCTGGATCATTAGGTAACTGTTTCTAGACCCTGGAACTCCCCCTTTAATGAACAAGAGATTGCGTTCCTCATCTATTTTGACGACTTCTAGATTACTGATACTGGTCCTCTTGCCTCCCATTCTTCCCGGCAATTTTTTCCCTTTTATCACTCGACTTGGGTCAGTTCCTGGCCCCATTGAACCCGGGCCTCGACCCCCAAAATGACCATGAGTTGCAGGACGGCCCGCAAAGCCATGACGCTTTACAACCCCTTGGAAACCCTTTCCCTTTGAGGTCCCGATAACCTTGACCGAATCCCCTGGTTCGAAAATATCCACGGTTAGAGCTTGGCCTGGTTCATACTCAACATCATTGTCAAGAGGAAATTCCCGAATCACCCTAGGCGCTGCGTCAACTCCCACTTTGGCCGCATGACCTTTTTCGGCCTTACTGGAACGATTTGCCTTTTTGCTTCCAAAGCCCAATTGTACCGCCTGGTATCCATCATTGTCCTGACTTTTTATTTGCAGAACAGCACACGGCCCAGCCTCTACTACAGTCACCGAGATAGCCATACCTCGATCATCAAAAACTCGGGTCATACCCACTTTTTTTCCAATTAGTCCAGGCATGATTCAATCAACCTTGATTTCCACGTCTACGCCAGCTGGTAAATCCAGCTTAGTAAGAGCATCAACTGTCTGTGGGCGGCTGTCCACAATATCGATCAACCGCTTATGAGTCCGTAGCTCAAACTGCTCTCGGCTCTTCTTGTCCACGTGCGGAGAACGCAAAACGGTCCAGCGCTCCCTTCTCGTGGGTAAAGGTACTGGGCCCTTCACAGTTGCTCCAGATTTCTGAGCAGTACGAACAATATCTGCGGCTGTCTGGTCCACCAAGTAATGGTCGAAAGCTTTCAATCTAATCCGGATTCTATCGCTCATTCCTACCCCCAACTACCTGATCGTTAGTTAGTATTTGCATTGATAATCTCTTCGGCTTTGCTATTGGGAACCTCTTCGTACTGCGAAAACTGCATAGTATAGACCGCCCTACCTTGGCTTAAGGACCTCAGGGAGGTCGCGTAACCAAACATATCTCCCAATGGAACACTGGCGCCTATCACCTGCGCTCCAGCACGATCTGCCATCGCTCCAACTTTTCCTCTGCGAGATGACAGGTCACCTATAATGTCACCCATATAATCCTGAGGCGTTACGACCTCCACGTCCATCATTGGCTCCAAGAGAACCGGAGAAGCTCGTCTCACTCCGTCCTTAATAGCCATGGATCCAGCAATCTTGAAGGCCATTTCATTCGAATCAACATCGTGATATGAACCATCTATCAGTTCTACTTTCACATCAATAACTGGATAGCCCGCCAAGACCCCCGTTACCAAAGCCTCTTTAGCCCCTTGTTCGACAGAGCTGATATATTCCCGAGGAATGGCCCCACCTTTAATCTTATCTTCAAAGACGAATCCAGCCCCTGGCTCCGCAGGTTCGATGTTGACAACAACATGTCCATACTGACCCCTTCCGCCAGATTGCCTTACGAATTTACCCTCGATTTTCTCTGAGCGAGTTCTGATAGTTTCTCTATAAGACACTTGAGGGCGACCAATGTTAGCCCCCACTCCAAACTCTCGCTTAAGTCTATCCACAATGATCTCTAGATGAAGCTCTCCCATTCCACTGATAATCACTTGGTTGGTCTCTTCATTCGTGTGGACAATAAAAGTTGGGTCTTCATCTGCCAACTTAACCAGTCCGCTGCTCAATTTATCCTGATCCGGTCTAGTTTTTGGTTCTATGGCCACTGAAATCACTGGCTCAGGAAAGTTCATGGCTTCTAAGATTATTGGTGCGTCGGAGTGACAAAGAGTGTCTCCAGTTTTCGAATATTTCAATCCAACAACTGCTGCTATGTCTCCAGCAAAAATTTCGTCTCTCTCTTCTCTCTTGTTGGCGTGCATTTGGAGAATCCTACCCACTCTTTCTTTCTTATCTTTAGTCGCATTTATGACATAACTCCCAGATGGCAGAGATCCCGAATAGACTCTCACATAGGTCAGTTTGCCAACAAAGGGGTCTGTCATAATTTTAAACACTAAAGCACTGAAAGGAGCGTCGTCTGAGGCCTCCCTACTTTCCCGCCTCTCATCACTCTGCGGAACGTGACCTTCAATGGCCGGTATATCCAGGGGAGATGGAAGATAGTCGATGACTCCATCAAGTAGGGCGCGCACCCCCTTATTCTTGAAAGCGGAACCAGTAAATACCGGGAAGATGGCACCCTTGAGGGTTGCCTTTCTTATTCCATCGATGAGCTCTTCCAAGCTAAGCTCTTCACCGGATAGAAATTTTTCCATGAGTGCATCATCGTGCTCCGACACAGCTTCCACTAATTCTTCTCTGAGTACTGACACCTTATCAACCAGCGCATCTGGCACATCCGCAATTTCCACTGCAGAACCCAATTCTTCCTGATAGTACATCGCTTTCTGTCGCACAATGTCCACGATCCCCGTGAATGACTCACCTTCACCTAGAGGATACTGAACTGGAAATGCGTTTGCCCCAAGCCTGTCCCGCATCATTTCGACCACATTTTCGAAATCGGCTCCAGTTCTATCCATCTTATTAACAAAAGCTATTCTTGGGACCCCATACTGATCAGCCTGCCGCCAAACAGTTTCAGATTGGGGCTCTACACCACCTACACCACAGAAAACAGCAACAGCACCATCCAAAACTCTTAGTGACCTTTCCACTTCCGCCGTAAAATCCACGTGCCCAGGTGTATCAATGATATTGATTCGATGCTCCGTACCGTGCCTTTCCCAATGACATGTAGTAGCTGCAGAAGTAATAGTTATCCCTCTCTCTTGCTCCTGCTCCATCCAGTCCATCGTAGCAGCACCCTCATGCACTTCACCTACACGATGAAGTCGCCCCGTATAATACAGGACACGCTCCGTAGTCGTTGTCTTGCCAGCATCAATATGTGCCATGATGCCAATATTTCTAAGAAGGGCAAGTGGTGTTTTTCTAGACATTTATGCTTGGTTCCTATAACCGAATCTTGAATTTGTAATTTTCTCTCATCCCAATTCCTTCTAAATCATCTTCAAAAAAAGCAACCGCACGAGGTAACGACACTAACCACATGAGCTCGCCTTACAGGCGTCCTGAAAACCCGAGCCTAACAGAGAATTTATTTCCCTATGATCTTCCAAGTCTCCCTTGGCACACCTTGATCGATCTACCCCCTACCAGCGATAGTGTGCAAACGCCTTATTGGCTTCCGCCATCCTGTGTGTGTCTTCCTTTTTCTTGATCGTTGCTCCTTCGTTACGGCTCGCTGCCAACAGTTCAGCCGCCAATCTTTCAATCATAGTTTTTTCGTTTCTCTGGCGAGCATAACTAATTAGCCATCTTGTTCCCAGTGCAGTACGCCGATCCGGGCGAACTTCCATAGGTACCTGGTAAGTCGCACCACCAACTCTGCGGCTCTTAACCTCCAAAGAAGGTTTAGAATTAGTTAGAGCTTGCGTAAATACAGTCAGCGCTGGCTGTCCGGATCGCTCCTGGCAAATCTCCAGTGCGTCATAAAATATTTTTTCAGACAGGGATTTCTTTCCATCAAGCATTAAATTGTTGATGAACTTTGACACTTCAACAGAATCATATTTGGGATCAGGTATAAGATCCCGACGGAACGCACTAGAACGACGGCTCATATATTATCTTCTACTTAGGTTTTTTAGCTCCATACTTCGACCTGGACTGCCTTCTATCTGACACGCCCGAAGCATCCAAGGTACCCCTAACAACATGGTACCGAACTCCAGGCAAGTCCTTAACTCGTCCGCCCCTTATAAGGACTATCGAGTGTTCTTGTAAATTGTGTCCTTCGCCACCTATATAGCTGGTCACTTCATAACCATTGGTTAATCGCACCCTGGCCACCTTCCGCAATGCAGAATTAGGCTTCTTGGGGGTCGTAGTGTACACCCTCGTACATACACCCCTTCTCTGTGGATTTTTTTGCAGAGCAGGAGACTTATTTGCCTTAGCTATCTCCTTGCGACCCTTACGAACCAATTGATTTATTGTCGGCATAACCTCATCCAGCATCTTTGCGCAAAAAACCGCACCATTCAGTGCGGATCTGAATCGAACTACCAAGGCCCTGAGGCACTCGTTACACAGCTCTAAAAATTTAGAAGAACTTGAGAGACTGTCAACGGCAAGCGATGTCTGCGACCTACGAATCCGAGAAGTACTTAGCTTCTATAACTACGAATTGGTGGGATTTTATCCAATAGATCCAAGGGATATAACCTCTACAACCCCAAAACCACTAAGGAGACTTGCGTCGGAGAGATCCTACAGGTGTAGTGGATTGTATAATATACAATCCACTACACCTGCCACTAACTCTGTTCAACTAGACTTCAATCGTAGCCTTGAGAGACGAACCCACCCCTTAGGGCATGGGGCAATCGAGACTAACCAGCTACCAGCCCTTCAGCGTCCGCAAACAAGCCTCCAGGATCAGTCAGCGGCAATATCTCTTCTTCGTAGAAAGATTGATCAACCACAAATTCAACATCTTGGAATCTGTGAACCCCCGTTCCTGCTGGGATCAGGTGCCCGATGATGATGTTCTCCTTAAGACCCCTCAAGTCATCCTTGGCCCCTCGAACAGCCGCATCCGTTAACACCCTTGTGGTTTCTTGGAAAGAAGCAGCCGAAACGAATGATTCCGTCGTAAGGCTGGCCTTTGTAATACCCAATAAAAGCGGTTCCGAGCGAGCTGGTTTCAGCCCCTGGTCCATCGCCACTCTATTGACCGCCCTAAATTGAGACCTATCAATATTTTCACCCTCCAGGACGTCCGTATCTCCTGGAGAAGTAATCTTCACCTTCTGGAGCATCTGCCTCACCATGACAGCAATGTGCTTGTCGTTGATCTTTACACCCTGCAGACGATAGACTTCTTGAACCTCATTTAGAAGGTGCTCCTGAACCTTTCTCGGTCCCAGTACTTTTAAAATATCATGAGGATTGATGGGTCCTTCCGAAAGCTTATCGCCAGCTCGAACATGATCTCCTCCATGTGCACGCATATGCTTTCCAATCGGAACCAAATAGGTTCTTTCTTCTTCCGAATCCAATTCAGGAGTGACGACAACCTCACGCTTACCCCTCTTGATATCACCAAAGCTAACCTGCCCATCGATTTCAGCTAAAACAGCAGGGTCCTTGGGGCGCCTTGCTTCAAATAGCTCCACTATCCTAGGCAGTCCACCAGTTATATCTCGAGTTTTATACACTTCGCGGCCTATCTTGGCAATCGTTTCTCCAGGCCGAACTTCATCGCCGTCGCTAACCAAGAGATTCGCACCAATCGCCACTATAAACTCTCTAAGAGATTCGCCTTTTTTTGTCTTTTTACAGATCTGTATAGTCGGATGTAATTTCTTAGACCTGTCCTCTATTACGGTTGTTTGACGACGTCCTGTTGACTCATCAAATTCTTCCTGCATAGTCTGGTTGTCTACGAGATCAACAAATTTTATAACCCCACCGACATCCGCAATCATAGGTTCCGCGTAGGGATCCCACTTGAATAAGATATCAAGCGCCTTAACCTTACTGCCTTCCTTTACCGCCAAAATCGCGCCATAAGGGACTCTCAACTTACTCCTAACCTGTCCTTCAGAAGTCTTCAGGACTAGTTCCCCATCTCTAGAGGTGACTACATTGCTTCCAAAGTTGTCTTTATCATTTTTATCTTGATTCTTTACAACTGTCACACGCTCAAGACCAATTACAGCGTCGAATTTAGATTTTCTTTCTGTCTGAGCAGCGATCCTTACAGCCGTACCTCCGATATGGAAAGTTCTAAGAGTGAGCTGAGTCCCCGGTTCTCCTATCGACTGGGCCGCCAAAATTCCGACCGCCTCACCTATGTCAACCAGCTTCATAGTTGACAAGTTCCTACCGTAACAGAGCTGACAAAGCCCTCTCTTGGCTTCACAGGTAAGTGCCGAACGGATCTTAACCTCCAGGATACCAGCCGTTTCAACGGCTGCGGATTTTTCTTCTAGAATCAGCTCGCCTGCATCAATTATTTTTTCACCGTCTATTGGATCGTGAACTGCCTCCGCGGCGACATTCCCCACTATCCTTTCATGTAAGGGTTCAATGATATCCTCGCCTTCTTTCAAGGCTTCCATGTCAATCCCCAATATCGTCCCACAATCCTCTTGGGTGATTGTACAATCCTGAGCAACATCAACTAGTCTTCTGGTCAGATATCCGGCGTCAGCAGTTTTCAGTGCAGTATCCGCCAGGCCCTTACGAGCTCCATGCGTAGAAATGAAGTACTCGACAACAGAGAGGCCTTCTCTGAAATTAGCCCTAATCGGACTTTCAATAATCTCACCAATGCCACCGGTCAGCTTTTTTTGCGGCTTGGCCATCAGGCCTCTCATTCCAGCCAATTGCCTCATCTGATCTCGGTTTCCACGCGCACCAGAAGTCATCATCATGTACACAGGATTGAACCCGTCTTGCGATCGCTCTAGGCGGCTCACCATAGCCGAAGAAACATCGTTGTTAGCATGAGTCCAGGTGTCGATAACCTTATTATAACGTTCGCCATTAGAGATATAACCACTGTCATACGCATCCTGAAAACGAGCGACCTGTTCGGTGGCTTCGCTTAAGATTGCTGCCTTCTCATCAGGAACTTCTAGGTCTGCTATTCCGACACTCACGCCGCCCATAGTTGCATACCTGAATCCGAAATCTTTCATCAGATCCAAGAACTCCGTTGTCGCACTCAGTCCGACATCCGTGAAGCACTCGAAAATTAAATCTCCCAATTCTTTTTTTCCGAATGTGTTGTTGTGAAAACCCAATACTGAGGGAATGATGGAATTAAACAACACTCGCCCAACTGTAGTGCGATGCCATGCACCCGAGTTAGTGTTTGCTTGATTTCCTTCAGGATTTTCGGAAACCCACCAATTACATATGCTCGAAAACTTAAAACGCCCAGAATCCAAACCCATCTCTATTTCGGCGAATGAAGACATCCACGGAGCATCTTTAAAGATCTGTCCCAATTTTCTCTCTGCTTCGGACCTGACCGATGGATTAGCATTCTCATTCGTAGCCACTACTTCGACATCAGAAACATCAAGTGTAGGTTTCGTCAAATAATAAGCACCTATTACCATGTCCTGTGAAGGAGCCGTCACTGGACGCCCATTAGATGGCAGCAAGATATTATTACTGGACAGCATGAGCACCCTCGCTTCCAACTGTGCTTCAAAAGAAAGTGGAACGTGGACTGCCATTTGATCGCCGTCGAAATCAGCATTAAAGGCCGCACAAACCAGGGGATGAATCCGAATGGCCTTTCCTTCAACTAGTACCGGTTCGAAGGCTTGAATGCCAAGCCTATGAAGAGTTGGAGCTCTATTGAGGAGCACAGGGTGATCCTTGATTATATCTTCCAAAACCTCATAAACCTTGGGATCGTTCCTTTCAACTATTCGCTTCGCTCTTTTTACCGTCTCTGCTTCACCACGTTTCTCTAATTCGTGGATAATGAAAGGCTTGAACAACTCCACCGCCATCGCTTTGGGAAGTCCGCACTGATGCAACTTTAGCTCAGGACCAACCACAATAACGGATCTTCCAGAGTAATCTACCCGCTTGCCTAGCAAATTCTGACGGAATCGTCCTTGCTTGCCCTTCAACATATCAGACAAGGATTTCAGGGGTCGTTTGCCTCTCCCCCTGATTGCCTTAGAACGACGACCATTGTCGAAAAGTGCATCCACTGCTTCTTGCAACATACGTTTCTCATTGCGAAGTATGACTTCTGGCGCACGCATGGACATCAATTTTTTTAAGCGATTATTTCTGTTGATCACTCGCCTATAAAGATCATTAAGATCAGAAGTAGCGAATCTACCTCCATCTAACGGAACTAAAGGCCGCAGATCGGGAGGGATAACTGGAATAACATCCATGACCATCCACTCGGGAAGATTTTTGGTCCCTCCAGCATCACCAGATTTGCGAAGAGCGTCTACCACTTTCAAACGCTTGAGTTTCTTCTTTTTCCGATGTTGTGATGTTTCTGTAGCAATTGATTTGCGAAGCCAAACTGCTAACCTTTGCAGGCCTTCACCGTCAGAGTTTCGGAGATGTATCTTTCGCTCGGGACTATCAAGTATCTTCAAAAGAGACCGAACCCCCTCGGCCCCAATTTCAGCATTAAAAGTCTCATCGCCTTCTTCGCGAGATTTTACACGTAAATCATAATATTCGTCTTCATCGAGCAGCTCTAGGAATTCAACATCTTGCTTTCCAGGGTGTACTACTACATAGGATGCATAGTAGATAACCTTCTCTAAGTCTCTCAAAGACATCCCCACCAGATATCCCAATTGACTCGGAAGAGTTTTGAAAAACCAGATATGACAGATTGGAACAGCGAGTTCTATGTGCCCCATCCTCTCACGTCGAACCTTGGAGAGAGTGACTTCCACTCCACAACGGTCGCAAACATGACCTCTAAATCGAATCCGCTTGAACTTGCCACAGTGGCACTCCCAATCTTTGACTGGGCCAAAAATCCTTTCACAAAACAAGCCATCTCTTTCAGGCTTAAATGAACGATAGTTGATGGTTTCCGGCTTGATCACTTCACCGAAAGACCAGGAATAAATATCCTGTGGTGAAGCAATCTTGATCTGTATAAAATCAAAGTCGGCGGCTTTGTGATCTTTATCTCTGGATTTGGGAAAATCAATCATAATTATTCTCTATTCCTCGCGACCTAACGTGACATCCAACCCCAGTGCTTGCAATTCTTTAACGAGCACGTTGAAGGACTCTGGTATCCCTGGCTTGGGCAGGTTGTCCCCTTTTACAATGGCTTCATATACTTTCGAACGACCAGTAACATCATCGGACTTAACAGTAAGTATCTCTTGTAAGGTGTGAGCTGCACCGTAGGCCTCTAAGGCCCACACTTCCATTTCTCCGAAGCGCTGACCCCCAAATTGAGCTTTTCCTGCTAAAGGCTGTTGAGTGACAAGAGAATACGGACCGATACTGCGGGCGTGAATTTTATCATCAACCAGGTGACTCAATTTCAACATGTAGATCATCCCTACTGTTACAGGAAAATCGAATTCTCTCCCAGTCCTTCCGTCACGCAACATAACTTTTCCATTTGGGAAAATTCTTGCTTCGTCCATAATTTCAAAAGCTGCTGCATCAAGCCCACTCATTAACTTCTTACTTGAGGCCAAAGCTCCTACAGCAGGAAACGCCTCACTCAATTCTTTGTTCTTGCGGGCAGCTAACTCTTCTCCCGCTTTCAAAAGATAATCTTTCAAGGAATGGAAGAATGAGCCCTGATCTTTGGACATCTTGAGTCCCAGGAAAGAGTCTATTGTCCCACCGATTCCTCGTTCTGCTGAATCAGCGCCACTGCCATCCTCTACAGCGCCACTGCCATCTCCTTCCAAGCCTTTTAAAAGCTCTACAAGTTCAACAGTTCTAGTTGAATCAATGACTGGCATTTCACTCTTGATATCCAACCCTTCATGAGCCCACCGTAAAGCCGCGAGCTTCAGAAGCAGCCCTACTTCACTTTCAGAAGCTCCGTGGAAAACCGGTGTCTTAGATTCAAAGCCCAATATTTTACCAACGAGACCCAAGTGCGTCTCAAGGACCTGGCCCACATTCATCCGGGAGGGCACGCCCAAAGGATTAAGTACTATATCAACTGGTGTGCCATCTGGGAGAAATGGCATGTCTTCATCCGGAGCGATCCTTGCAATGATACCTTTGTTTCCGTGGCGCCCTGCCATTTTATCTCCAACAGCTATTTTCCGTTTTTCTGCGACATACACCTTTACGAGTTGCACTACTCCCGGCGGCAACTCATCTGGCTTAAAGACCCTATCGATTTGCTCTTCTGTTTTTTCCCGAACAGTATCGATTCGACTCTTCGCTCCTTCAACCAGATTGCGAATTTTCAGGTTTTTATCTTTGTTTGTGACTTTCAGTGTATCCAAATCCAATTTGGAAAACTCTAGCTCGTACAGAGCTGATTTAGTCAATTTAGTACCTTCTTCAACCATCGGTTCGACGGTATTTTTTTTCAAAGCAAGGGTAACTGTCTGTTTCTGGAGAATCTCCCTAAGCTCCTCATCTCGAGCTGCACTCACCCGCCGAACTTCTTCCCTCTCCCAACCACGAAGCTCTCCAATTCTAAGACCGTGTTCTTTCTCCAATAAAGGATCATCTATACGACGTGAAAAAATCTTAGCATCAATCACCGTACCACTGACTCCTGGTGGGACACGCAAAGATGAATCTTTAACATCTTTGGCCATTTCTCCGAAAATCGCTGTCAACAATTTTTCTTCAGGAGAAAGTTCTGTTTCGCCCTTAGGGGTGATCTTACCAACGAGAATGTCTCCGCTAGAGAGGCGAGCTCCTACTCTAACAATTCCACGTTCATCCAAATTCACCAAATTTTCCTCTGAAACATTAGGAATTTCTCGGGTGATTTCTTCCATCCCTCTCTTGGTGTCCCTGACATGTAATTCAAGTTCTTGAATATGAATCGATGTGAACACATCATCTTTGACCAGTTTCTCACTGATGACTATCGCGTCTTCATAGTTATATCCGTACCACGGCATAAATGCGACCATCACATTTCGACCCAACGCCAGTTCACCATTGTCGGTACTTGGACCATCAGCAATAATTTCGCCGCCACTTATACTTTGACCGTCCTGTACCAAGGGGCGTTGATTCATCGCAGTATCCTGGTTGGTTCTCCAGAATTTCTTGAGGCGATAATGGTCATACTGTGTCAGTTTTGCTAGAGGTTGCTCCCCACTCCCAGAATTGACATTTCCAGTGTCAATCACAATCTGGTCAGCAGTTACATCGACAACTTTCCCGCCACGCTTTGCTGTGACCACGGCTCCAGAATCTTTGGCAATCTTGAATTCTAGTCCAGTCCCTACCAATGGTGCATCAGGATACAGCAATGGAACTGCCTGCCTCTGCATATTCGAACCCATCAACGCCCTATTGGCATCATCATGTTCCAGGAAGGGGATGAGTGCAGCAGCTATGGATACGAGTTGATCAGGAGCCACATCCATATATTGAATCTCTTGGGGCTCTAGTAAAGGAAAATCTCCCTTCTCTCGACATAGTACTAATTCATTAACAAAGTTCCCCTTGTCATCCAGAGGAGCACTGGCTTGAGCTATTCGCACATCTTCCTCTTCGTTAGCCGAAAGCCATTCTATCTCAGTAGTAACTTTCCCCTTGACTACTTTTCTATAAGGTGTCTCGATAAACCCAAGATCATTGACACGACCGTAGGTAGTAAGAGAAGATATGAGTCCGATATTCGGGCCTTCAGGTGTCTCGATGGGACACATTCTTCCGTAGTGGGAATAATGCACGTCACGTACCTCGAAACCGGCACGTTCCCGAGTCAAGCCGCCTGGACCCAATGCAGACAATCTTCTTTTATGCGTCATTTCAGCCAGCGGATTAGTTTGATCCATAAACTGACTTAATTGTGAAGATCCGAAAAAAGCTTGGATGACCGCAGAAACAGTCCGAGCATTTACAAGGTCGTCTATTTTTATCTTTTCTACATCAGTATTAATAGCCATCCGCTCTCTAACCAATCGAGCCATCCTAGCAAGCCCAACAGAAAACTGATTTGCTATCAATTCGCCCACCGTCCGCACTCTTCGATTACCCAAGTGATCGATATCATCGGTCACTCCTTTGCCGCCACTGAGTTCAATCAGATACCGGATGATTTCAACAAAATCCTCTTTGGTCAGCACCGTTTCATGAGTTGGAGCATCTACACCCAAACGTTTGTTGATCTTATAACGCCCAACACGACCCAAGTCATATCTCCTGGGGTCAAAGAATACGCTCGATAGAGCGAGGCGTGCAGTCTCCACATTAGGTGAATCGCCTGGTCTCAGCAATGAATATATTGCTTCCAGAGCTTCCTCTTCAGAAGAAGTCGGATCTTTTTTTAGAGTGTTTTTGACCACTGAGCTAGCAACACGTCCATCATTTTGTTCACGGCTGTAGATTTGAATTTTTTTGTACCCCAACCGCTCGATTTGATCTGCTATCTCATCGTCGATCTCAGTAGAGGTTTCGACCAGAACTTCCCCTGTCTCGCGATCCACTATTTCTTCGGCAAGAACTGATCCAATGATTTTTTTATTCCCTTGGTTATCTACAATTCTAGGATCTACAGTATTTTTTATAAAAAATAGTTCGTAAATATCTGAGTCCTCACCGTGTCCAAAGGCACGGAGTAGGGCAGTGGCTGGAAATTTCTTTTTCTTATCAATATGTACATAACAAACATCATTTATATCAATTTTGAATTCTACCCAAGAACCCCTAAAAGGAATAATCCTAGAACTATGCAACTTAGATCCGTTTGGATGCACGCTTTCTTCAAATACGACCCCTGGAGATCTATGCAACTGACTCACAACAACTCGCTCGGCCCCATTTATGACGAAAGTCCCAAGGTCAGTCAGAAGTGGGAGCTCCCCGAGATAAACTTCCTTCTCTATTATGTCAGCCGGTTGCTTCTCAGAATCGGATCCTTTTTCACTTTCAGTCTCCCACACGATGAGTCGCAGTTTGGCTTTGAGTGGAGAAGCATAAGTCATATCTCTCTCAATGCACTCTTCCACAGAATATTTTGGAGTACCCAAAGAGGCCGAAATGAATTCGAGTGTCAATTTTTCACTCGCATCAGTAATCGGAAAAACTTCGCCAAATATGCGATCAAATCCGAAATCCCATCTTTGGGTCGGTTCCTTCTCAGAGTTCACTAACTTGTTGAAAGATTCAACCTGAATGTCCAACAAGTTGGGCATGGGCATTATAGACTGCAGTTTGCTGAAACTGACTACCGGACGAGCATCATTCCTAGTATCCAAGGGTTTTTCCCCCTGCTAGCACCCACCCATAGGGCGAGGCCGCATAAAAAGGTTGACTATAGAAACAGAGTTTTAGAAAAGTGATAGATACACCAAGCCAGAGGGCTTTATAGCAACAGATAGCCCTGGTGTGGGAGATCACTAACATCCCAATACTCATCTTACATCTCTCGAATAATCCGAGAGGCTGCTTAATAGATATAGTTTATTTCAGGGCTACTGTAGCGCCCTGTTCTTCCAATTTAGTTTTAATTTGTTCAGCCTCGTCTTTTCCGACGCCTTCCTTGACTGTGCTAGGAGCGTTATCAACTAGCTCCTTGGCCTCTTTCAAGCCGAGTGTTGTTACCTCTCGGACTGCCTTGATGACTTGAATTTTTTTGCCACCTATTCCTTCTAGGATGACGTCGAATTCGTCTTTTTCTTCAGCGACTTCAGCTGATGCCTGATCGGCCCCAGCCATAGCGACTGGAGCTGCAACTGCTGTCACATTAAATTTTTCCTTGAATACGTCAACAAACTCCGACAATTCAAGAACTGTCATGTTACCGATAGTTTCGAGAAGTTTCTCTTGATCCGTAGCCATTCTGTCGGCTTTCCTCCTGGTTCAACTGACTTTAAAGTCAGTATTAGGGAACTAAAAATTCCTGGTGATCATATATAACGAGATTATTCACTGAACCTCGCCTTCCTGCTTAGTATTTAAAGCTTCCAGAAGACCCGACATTTCCTGGATTTTTGCTTCAAACACCCCTGCTAAAGCAACCATAGGTGCCTCCATAGCTCCGACAGCCGTTGCCAATAACACATCTCTAGTAGGCAATTTCGCTAACCGCCCAAGTTCTTCAGCGGACAGAACATCTTCACCTAAAATGCCAAGCTTAAAAGTTGGCCTATCCTCATGTTCCTGACTAAACTCTGACACAGCCCTTGCAGGCTCCACTACGTCTCCAGAACTAAGAATTACTCCTGTAGGTCCAGAGTACACTTCGCTAATATCCGGCAAGCCTATTTCTTTCACGGCCAATTTCAGTAGTCGATTCTTAACCACTATATATTCTGCACCTGAGTTGCGTATCTGCCTCCTCAGATCAGTAATTTCCTTGACGTTCAAACCTGAGAAATCCGTGAAAAATACTGCCGAGGCCGCACGAACTTTGTGTCCAAATTCTTCTATGAAAACTTTCTTGTCGGCACGATTCATTTCTATGCCCCAGTAAAGACGTTCAGGTCAACGGCCACACCTGGGCCCATTGTACTAGATACTGTGACATTTTTCATATATTTCCCCTTAGCAGTCGCAGGCTTAGCCTTGAGGATGGATTCCAACACAGCAACCAGATTCTCGCTGAGATGTTCAGGTGCGAAGGAAACTCGTCCGATAGGAGCATGAATGTTCCCTGTCTTATCAACCCTGTATTCGATTTTTCCTGCCTTGATCTCGCTCACTGCTCTCGATATATCGAAAGTTACAGTTCCACCTTTGGGAGTTGGCATAAGCCCTCTTGGACCCAGAATTTTACCCAAGGGACCCACCTTGCTCATTAAGTCAGGGGTCGCCACACAAACATCGAAATCTAGCCAGCCGTTCTGGATCTTTTCGACATACTCCACTCCGACATAATCGGCTCCAGCCTCCTGAGCCTCAGTCTCTTTCTCTCCCTGTGCAATAACTAATACCCTAACCGACTTTCCTGTTCCGTGAGGCAAAACTACTGTTCCCCTAACGACTTGCTCAGCCTTTCTCGGGTCGACCCCCAAACAAGCTGAAAGATCAACACTTTCATCGAATTTGGCCGAAGCCAGATCTTTTACCATCTGAACAGCTTCGTCAGGCTTAAATTGAATCCCCGAAGGGATTTTCTCTTTCGCGGACCGAAATCTTTTTCCGTGTTTCGACATTAGTTCAGAACCGACTAGTTCACCCTTCCACTCCGTGGCGGTTCACATGGAGTGGTTTAACGGATTTTATCCTATCTTCAAATCTAACATAACTGAAATAGAAATATAGACTCTATCTCTTCAAAGTTTACAGGGCACCAACCTATAAATTCCTAGCCCACCTCAATGCCCATAGATCTGGCGCTTCCAGACAACATCTTAACTGCAGCCTCTAAATCATTAGCGTTCAAATCTTCCATCTTTAACTCAGCAATCTCTTCTAACTGCTTCCGCGTAACCTTCCCCACCTTGTCGCGGTTAGGCTCTCCAGATGCTTTCGGAAGTCCAGCGGCCTTCTTTATCAAAAAAGAAGCTGGTGGACTTTTGGTGATGAAAGAAAAGGAACGATCAGCATAAACGGTTATTTCAACAGGAATAATAGTCCCATTTTGTTGCTGGGTTTTAGCATTAAACTGCTTACAGAATTCCATTATGTTAACTTGCTGTTGCCCCAAAGCCGGACCCACAGGGGGTGCTGGACTAGCTTGACCCCCAGGGATATGCAGCTTTATCAGACCAGCTACTCTTTTCGCCATTTTCCAAACCCTATTGGTTCAATTGTTCCAAAACACTTCACTAGAAGCCCTTAAGCTGAGTATAATCCAATTCTACAGAAGTCGGACGCCCAAAAAGGGAGACTTCGACCTTCACTTTTCCCTTTTCTGGATAGATTTCCTTGACGGCACCAGAAAAATCACTAAACGGACCCTGTGTAATTTCCACCACTTGATCTATATGGAAAGGAATTTCGTCGTGAGATTCACCTTCTTGTTGCTGAGTAGCGACCCCAAGAATTTTACTGATTTCATGATCCTGAAGCGGCTGGGGAGATTTCCCAGAACCCACAAATTTTATGACACCCTGGATATTGTTGACCGTATGAATAGTTCGTTCATTTAGACACATATTCACCAATACATAGCCTGGGTACAGACGCCGAGTAACAGTTATTCTTTTGCCGTTACGAATTTCAACGGCCTCCCGGGTAGGCACTACCACCCCTTGGATCTCACTGCCGTTCGGTTCCAATTCGCCATTTTTGTCGATATGTATATTTAGTAGTTTCTGCACCTTGTTCTCATGCCCAGAGTAGGTTTGAACAGCATACCACTTGGATCCGGGAGCAGCCATCGTATCTGTCATTATCAGCTAGCTCCGAAAAGTCCCATTATAAATCCGATTACCGTACGCGATAGCACATCCATCAACCAAATGACGCCTGAAATAATAATTACGAACAAAATGACAACCAAGGTTGCGCTCTTTAATTGTTCGAAATCTGGCCAGGTAACCTTGGTTAACTCATCCCAGCATTCCTCAATGAAATTCTTGAGAGCTGTCAATTTTCCGGCTTTCTCCATTGTCAAACTCTTTACTTGGTTTCTTTATGGGGAGTGTGAGTCCTACAACGAGGACAATATTTCTTGTACTCAACCCTTTCAGGATGCAGACGTTTGTTCTTCGTCTTACTATAATTTCTCTCCGCACACTCTTGACATCCGAGTATGATTTTGTCTCGCGGCATGTAGTCCCCTCGTTACCAAATCCATTTCGATCAGCATAGCGTAAACTTAACTACTAACAATCCTTGCGGCCAAGAAAGCATAGCACACCAAACCCTTGATCAGGTTGACGACGCCAGACACTCAGGACTTCAAGTTTTCCTTTAAAATTCTAGTTCTTAATTATGACCCTACTCAATTATTTCAGTGACAACACCGGATCCGACTGTACGGCCACCTTCTCGAATAGCAAATCTCAATTGACTATCCATGGCTATGGGTGTGATTAATTCCACTTCCATCTGCACGTTGTCACCTGGCATAACCATCTCAATACCATCGGGAAGTTTTGCTGCTCCCGTGACGTCAGTAGTCCTAAAATAGAACTGAGGCCTATAGCCATCAAAGAATGGTGTGTGTCGGCCACCTTCATCTTTAGTGAGAACATAGACCTCACCTTTGAATTTGGTGTGGGGAGTAATCGAGCCCTTTTTAGCCAAAACCTGCCCTCTCTGAATATCTTCCTTGGCCACCCCTCTCAAGAGAAGGCCAGCATTATCGCCTGCGCGCCCTTCGTCTAGGAGTTTTCTGAACATCTCTACCCCAGTAACTGTAGTTTTTCTATCAGCACCCATCCCGACCAGATCCACTTCCTCACCCTGCTTGACGATGCCGCTCTCAATTCTACCAGTGGCCACCGTTCCACGACCGGTGATTGAGAAAACATCCTCTACTGGCATCAAGAAAGGCTTGTCGATATCTCTTTTAGGCTCAGGAATGAAGCTGTCTACAGCATCCATTAATTCCTGGATGCAATCAGCGTCCGCGCCCTCACCACCAGCCTCGAGTGCCTTGAGAGCACTACCGTGGATTATAGGTGTGTCATCCCCAGGAAAATCGTACTCACTCAGAAGCTCTCTCACTTCTAGCTCAACCAGTTCGAGCAATTCGTCATCGTCGACCTGATCGACCTTGTTCATGAAGACAACAACGTGAGGGACGTTAACCTGCCTAGCCAGGAGGATATGTTCTCGCGTCTGAGGCATTGGCCCATCTGCAGCACTGACCACCAAAATAGCACCATCCATCTGAGCTGCTCCCGTGATCATATTCTTCACGTAGTCAGCGTGTCCCGGGCAATCCACATGAGCGTAGTGCCGAGCTCCAGTTTCATACTCCACATGCGCGGTAGCGATAGTGATACCTCTTTCTCGCTCCTCTGGAGCTTTGTCAATCTGATCGAATGCCACCGCATCACCACCGTGCTTCTTTGCTTGGGTGATAGTGATAGCCGCAGTCAGCGTAGTCTTACCGTGATCAACATGCCCAATTGTACCGATATTTACATGTGGTTTCGTGCGTTCGAATTTCTGTTTCCCCATCATTATCCTCGCAATGTTGGACCTATGCTATATGGTCGCTGTACCGTTAAATACTCTAAAACAAGCTCCGACCGGGATTTGAACCCGGGACCTCCTCCTTACCAAGGAGGCGCTCTACCTCTGAGCTATCGGAGCACCTCCTCATAAGCGGGAGACGGGACTCGAACCCGCGACCCTCAGCTTGGAAGGCTGATGCTCTA
>JAPKDG010000057.1 GCA_028822645.1 Longimicrobiales bacterium
GGATATGCAGAACTAACCGGATATGCAGAGTCTACATCCCCTGACCAGTGATTTTTTCCAAACTTACTAGGCCCTAATTTATGGATAGTCACTATCCGATTAGTGCCGTATACTGAATAGACACCTGAAGGAGGAGTTATGAAATGGGTTTTCTAGGTTCAGGAGTAATAACAAACATATTACTGTTACGTTTTGTACGGTTAGAATTAAAGTTAGGTTTATGACCATAAAATGAGAACAAAAGCAATGGAGAGTTAAGAATGTCTACGACCGTTCATGTACGAATTAAGACTAAAGAAGACAGTTTCGACCAGATGGCCGAGTACGTTAAGAGTGACCTTCACTGGACACGGGAATACGAAGGTTGTCATTCGATACACTGCAGTATGAACAGGGAAATGAGCATGATAGGAATGTGTGAAGTGTGGGACAGTGAGGATGCATTCATGGCTTATTTTGCGAAGCGTGGAGAGAGAAGTGGAGATAAATTTGAGCGGTGGCTTGTAGAAGACGGAGTCAGCTTTGAGTTCTCCGAAACCGTTGAGTTAGGACTAGGTCCTGATTATCAAAAACGAGGATAATTACGTGTGGTGTTAGTGTTAGAGGTCTTGAATAGAGGTAAGAGGTACTAGGAAAGTAGTCCCCTAACCACCCCTCTTGATAGCTAACAGGGAATACTTCTACAGGATGGCTGGTGTGTCTCTAACATAGGTAGTAGGCCGGACAGTTTCGATACAGGTTCCACTGCATGGACTGCTGCACTTCCGTCATGGGGTACGTGTCCCTAATCGGAGCATATAAACAGTATTTTGCTCATCCGATTAGTGCCGTGACTACCATTCATTAAGTTTTTGTGCGGATTCATTTTTTAGGGTGGTTAGATATGCTGTTGGAATAAGTCCTAAAAGACTTCCACCCAAAACGGCTGCCAATCCTGACAAAAGGGCAATTACTATCGGTCCAAATCCGTTTATTTTTTTCTTGTACAAGATTACAACGGACAAGGCTAGGGTAGTTAACACGGCTACCATTGGGACTAGAGTGCTTCCACTTCCCGCATCAAATCCATCAGCGAATGATGCTTCGGAGCCAGCAAAAATAAAAGTAGCCCAGATGCTTCCAAGGAGCATTACCCCAAGAATAAATATGAAGAGATACGCTAAATAAAATCCTACTGCTTGTTTGTTGGACCTTTCTTTTTCCAATATAAATAAATCGTCGAACACTAGAGTGTCTCCTCGTTTTTTCTATTTTCGGTCCTGGCATAGATAGCCAAAGGCTAACACTGGCCGATTGATTGTGCGAATTCTGCCTACCAGAACAGAGAGTCGCTTGCCACTCTGTCTAGGATAAACCAAACTTAACGTCCTAAAGACGACATTTATCCTCGGGAGAAGGGGTAGGTATGACAAATCGGATTAGAATCGGCTGCGCATTAGCTTTCCTTTTGATTAATGTTGCCTGCGGATCGGAAGCTCCACAGCAAGGTTCCGAATTAGCTTCTGAATCACTGCCTGAATGGGAAATAGATCCGACGTGGCCTCCGACCTTACCAAATGACTGGATCCTAGGAGACATCAGGGGGATGTTTATCGATGATGACGATCACCTGTGGGTAGTCCATATGCCGTCGAGCCTGACTCGCCAAGAGATCGGGGCCGAAATGGATCCTCCAATCGCCGATTGTTGTTTTACGGCGCCTCCCGTACTCGAACTAGATTCAGAGGGTAATGTCCTACAAGCCTGGGGAGGCCCAGGAGAAGGTTATACCTGGTTCGATCAAGAGCATGGTATCTACATCGACCACAATAATTTCGTGTGGCTCGGAACGAGTAACGGCAACCACATAATGAAATTCACCAGGGATGGAAACCACGTTCTCACTATTGGAACGCCCGGAGAGAATAAAGGTAGCAATGACCCAGGCAGCCTTGGAGGGCCGGCAAACTTCTTTGTGGAACCCAGTACCAACGAAATTTTTGTCGCAGACGGCTATCGCAATAAACGTGTAGTAGTCTTTGACGCAGCCACCGGTGAGTACATCCGACATTGGGGAGCTTACGGTCAAACTCCTGATGATAGCTATACATACGAATACCCTGTGGATCCAGAGAATCCTCCCCAACATTATTCGACCGTTCATGGTATCATAGGCAGTGATGATGGCTTGGTTTACGTCTCCGACCGGCGTGGCAACCGAATCCAGGTCTTCACGCAAGACGGGGAATACCTGATGGAAAGATTCGTCATGCCCCAGACAGGTGGATCGGGCACTGGATTTAGCCTGGGACTGTCACGTGACCCCGATCAAAACATTTTGTATCTAATAGATGGCACCAACCAACGTGTCTGGATGTTGAATCGTGATGACTTGGAAATCCTAGGCAGGTTCGGTAAACCCGGTCGGCAGGCTGGTGAATTTATTCGAGCCCACATGGTGGTACTAGACTCGCGTGGGTACCTGTACACTGGAGAAGCTGGAAACGGAAGACGAATGCAACGCTTCATCAGAAAAACGGCGTCATGATTTCTTCGAAAGCTCGAACAACAGCTGTCACCTTCTACCTTCTGATTTGCCTGTTCGCTCTGGGCCAAACATCAGCTAGTGCTCAGTTCCGTCAACCTAATGCAGAACTGACAACTACGGTTGAACAGAATGTGAGCAGAGCTGGAGAAACAATAGTTCTACAACTTAGAGTTGATCTTCCCAAAGACATCCACGTGCAGTCGGACAAACCACGAGACCCTTATGTCATTCCTACTCTATTGACACTAACACCACCAGAAGGGACTACCGTAAAAGAGATCGCCTATCCGGAATCCACAGACTTCCTTCTGCTAGGATGGGAAGACCCTCTCTTAGTCTTCGAAAATGAATTTACGATTGGGGTGAGCTTAATCCTCGACGTGGATCTACCTCCCGATGGCTTGGTAGTATCTGGAAATTTCGTATATCAAGCATGTGACGACCGTGTCTGCTTTGCGCCTGCGAGTGAAGCTATTGAATGGCATATCACGTCGACTCAGTCTAATTCAAACGATGACTTATAGGAAAACACCATGAGACAGTCCAACATTTTGACCACATCGATCGTCCTAACTTGTCTATTTTCGCCTCTGAGCTTAGTCGGCCAGTCCGACAACCTCGTATCAGAAATGAGCGATCTCGCTTGGGCAGAAGAAATAGACAAGGCCAGAGATATCCTTGAAGGTCAAAGGGCTGAAGTCGAACAACCTGAAGCAGAATGGCTCGCCGCTGTCTCTTGGCTCGCACGCGGGGCTAGCTTCGCTGAGCGTTGGGATGTAGCCGAACATTATGCAAGTGAAGCATACGAAGGTGGACTCAAATTGATCAAAACTCGGCCGCTCGACGCAGATCGCTTCTTGCCTACTGCACTTGGGGCAGGAATTGAAGTTCTTGGCCAGACGTATGACGCCCAGGGAGATCGTGCACGAGCAGTGAATTTCTTGGGTGCCGCACGCCAACAGTTTGCAGGCACATCAATCGAAACTCGGATTCAGAAGAATTTTCTCTTGCTTAGCCTAGAGGGAAGCCAATTGCCTGATCTCGAAGTCGACGACTACCTGGGCTTACAGCCACCAACGACCAACAGCCTAAAGGATAAAGTCGCCCTTTTCTTTTTCTGGGCACATTGGTGCCCAGACTGCAAACGACAGGAGCCCATCCTAGAGGCACTGCATGAAGAGTACGGAGACCAGGGCCTAGTCATCGTTGGTCCTACACAACTCTATGGTTTCGTCTCACGTGGACAAACAGCGACGGCTGAAGAAGAGTTGACATATCTCAACGGTGAATACACGGAACAGTTCCCTATTCCGTCATGGATGACGGTGCCGATTAGTCAGGAAAACTTCCTGAACTTCGGCGTCAGTACCACACCTACACTCGTTCTGGTCGATCGTAGCGGTGTCGTTCAGCGTTATAATCCGGGCACCTTGAGTTACGATGAATTAGTTGCACTTATCGAGCCTTTACTGGGCCAGTAACCGTATAATTGACCCGTACTAACTTCGATCTTAATTGAAGCGTGCTTGCGTACAGTCCTTACCACAATGCAGAATGATCGTACGCCTATTCCCAATTAGAGATATAAAGCTCGCCAATGCCCATAACCCTAGTACGCTCTGAAAACACCCATTGCCTTTGGAACCATTGCAAGAATAGTTTTTTAGATCAAATCGGAACCAACACGGGGCCAGGCGATTACCCTTCCTTCCTCTGGGTTACAAACCGAAATCTCAGAGACTCATTTCTTGAGTGTGCTCAATCTAGAGGGCTGAAAGGTTGGTTGGGCCCACCCTTCAGAACGTGGAATGAACTCCCAGAATCTTTTGAGATTAATCAACAATCTATAGGCCAGTTAACTAGGCAACTGCTAATCAGCACTATTTCCTCACGAGCAGCCCAAAAAGTCGATTTCGTCCACTATCAAAAAACCCGCCACGGCATACTCCCAGGGCGTATCCTAGACCGCCTCTTTGGTGAATTGCTACCAGAAGGAATCAGTGCGGACAATTTAGAGAAAGGATTTGAATCCCTTAAGATTACAAATGATTTCGTTGAAAAAAGAAATCGATGGATTGTCGAGACATACAAGCAATACTTGGAAGCCCTCGACACCAAGAACCTCAGAGACACTAGGGCTACAAATAGTATACTCGCAGGAAAAATAGAGGCTGGAGAACTGAGTGTAGCCATTGGAAACGCTGAGACACTCCATATCTACGGAACAGCAAACTTACAAGGCAAGCAACGTTTGTTTCGTGCTCTAGGTGAGCAGTCTCAAATTATCGTCAAAATCTACCTGGCTTCGGAGGAAGGAGAACCGGAATGGGCTGCTCTTTCGACGAAAACTGAATACGTCGAGCCCCCAGAGAATCAATTCGCCTCAATACACCTCACAGCGAACGCTGAACAGGAAGCCAAGTGGGTGGCAGGCAAAATAAAAGAAGCCCTGATCACAACTCAGTCGGACCCCCACGAAATCGCTGTGATATCCAGAGACTTCATAAATGATAGTCCTCGAATTTTAGACGAACTTCGAGATGCGGGTATTCCGATCACTACTCGCAACAATGTTCCATTGATGGAATGCGGTGCGATTAAAGCATTCCTGGAACTCTTTTCCGCCGCATCTAAACGCTGGGATTACACTGGACTGCGAAATGTAGTGACCAACTCATATTTTGATACCGGCATCGATCTGCGTGTCATCGACAAGATCGGATCTCTCTGGCAGTTATCCGGGTTGCCGACTTGGGAGGAGAAAATCTCATCCCTGGAATCGGAAGCCACCTATGAACCTACATCCATCCAAGATCTCTCCTCTGGCCAAAGAAGCCAGGCTCAATTATTCAAAGATTTCAAAGCAATCCTGGATCCATTGTCCGAGACACACACACTATCCGAATGGATGAAACTCACCATAGAGCTAATTAGGTCTAACCCATTCAAAATTCGAGACAGACTGTCGGAGCCTGTTGGCAATGACTGGCTTATCGTCAGACTCGATCAACGTGGGCTCAGTCTGCTAGAAAGTGTCCTAAGAGAATGGTCGGAAATCGAGGATTCGAAAGGGCCTATACATGTACTTGAATGGTACTCACAACTCCTACAAATCCTAAGTATTCAAAACCTAAGCCTGGAAACGCCCATGAAAAAAGGTGTGCAGGTAATGAGTGCGGTGGAGGGAGCCCTCACGCCCTTCAAACACACATTCATCGTTCATGCTAACCATGGAGTTTTCCCAAAATCATTCTCTAATTTTGGCAACCTGACGAATCAAGACAGAATCCTTTTAAGCAAATCTGGTATCCCCTTGGTTAACCAGACCAATTATCAGCAATGGGAAGAATCCTTATGGCGAGGGTTAGTTCAACAACCCAACGTAGCTATTTCCTATAGGAAGACCGATGAGGATGGCACTCAACTAGACCCTTCACATTTACTTCCCAACAGTCAAGAAAGTGTGCTTATCGAAAACGAACATTCCCGGGATCTCCTAACCAACAAAACCTCACTGTTACTTCAAGGCGCAAAGAACCTGGGTCAGAATTGGGAGAATCGCTCGGCAGTCCCAGTAGAGGTTACCGAGCCAGAGTTACTCGAACACGCCCTCCTCGTTGCCTACTCTGAATCCCAACGACCCGGACCTGCGAACCTAGAACTGGATGACAGCCCACTAAAACCAAACCCCTGGAATGGACACCTGACAGACCCTGATGTGGTCAAGCATCTGACCAAAAAATTCGGCGACGACCATGTTTGGAGTCCCACTAGCCTGATGGACTATAGTATTTTCCCCTTCCAGTTTTGGGTGAACAAAGTTCTTGAAATAGAAAAACACGCTAAGCTGGAGAAAAACGCAGAAGCAAAAACCTTAGGAACCGTTGCCCATACAATTTTAGAGAGATTTTATCTACCCATAGCCGATGGAGGCATACAACAGCCAGAAGAACTAGATGACAGATCCGAGCAACGGCTATTGAAAATCACCAAGGAGATTGCTGAGGAACTTCAAGAAGAAGGTCAATGGCTTGGAAATCCATTCTTGTGGACAGTGAAATGGAACAAACTGCTCAATGACGTTGAAAACTATCTGAAATGGGAACTAAAACAATTAAAGAAAACCCAAGAATCTCCAATACTCGTAGAGTACAGATTCGGTTACAAAGACTTTCCTGCTGTAGTAATATCTGGCTCAGACATGGAAGGAATGAAGAGAACTATTCGCGTAAAGGGCATAATCGACAGGGTCGACCGTTCCCACTCTGAAGAAGCGCCGCAAACCCTTGCCGTTATAGATTATAAGCTTAAAAATATCCCTGCGACTCAGTATATCGATGGGACACTGCTGCAGACCCCAATTTACCTTCTTGCACTGGAACAATTGGGGCACGACATCTCTAATTCCAGAGGATTCTACAGAAATATCAAAACTCACCCAGGCAAGAACCCGACAATTGCTGGCAAGGAAGTGGGAGGGAATAAGAAAAAAGGAATTGATGCTTGGCGGGAAGTGCAAAAGTTCATTTTTGCTATACCTTCGCGTATCCAGAACGGAATGTTCGAGGCTGTTTACTGCACCCAACCAGGGAGCAAATGGAGAGTTGGTGTCGAAGTATCTCGAAGCAACGCCTCAATACCAGCCTCAATAGGAAATCGCTTCGATGAGTAAAAATAAATGGACTGAGCAGCAAGTGAAAGCGTTAAATACTACAGAAGATGTGTTGCTACAAGCCTCCGCTGGGACTGGAAAAACCCAAACGGTAGTGGGTAAAATTATGTGGATGCTTGGGCTCGATCCTGGGATATCCAGAAATGAAAACGAGCCTATCCAATCCTGTCTCGATCCCTGTGGAATTCATGAGATCGCCGCGATAACATTCACAAAGTCAGGAGCACAAGATCTCAAAAGAAAACTCAGAAAAATGCTCCAAGAGCTCCCTCAGGATAAAGGCCAGAAGCTGTCCTGTCGACTTGACGAAGCTTTCGTGGGAACGATACACCAATTCTGCTCTTCCATCCTGAGGGAGCACTCACTGCATCTAAGAATCGACCCTAATTTTCGCACCCTTGATGCACACTCAGAACTCTTAAAACAGTCAGAAATTATAGAAGACGAAATTTTCCATAATCTGGAGAACAAGATTCCCGAAACTGAAGCGCTAGTCCGTATTTATGAAATGGACACGATCACAAGACTAACGCGGGATTTGCTCAAAGATATCCGTTGGCATCGAAAACGTTACAAGGACTGGGACACAAGCCTCAGGTCCATTCCCGTCCCACTACCAGGGCTCCCTCCCGATGAGTACCTCACAAAGGGCCTCTACATGATCGCTTCATCCTCACTTGCAAAATGGGAAAGCCATCTAGCCAACAACAATGAAAAAGATTTTGACCAACTAATTCTGGAAACACGATCACTACTCATTGAAACTCCAGATGAAGCAATGC
Organism: Longimicrobiales bacterium; assembly: GCA_028822645.1. Classification (GTDB taxonomy): domain Bacteria; phylum Gemmatimonadota; class Gemmatimonadetes; order Longimicrobiales; family Gaopeijiaceae. The sequence goes on from JAPKDG010000057.1 coordinate 7,982, forward strand.
TTGGCACCATTAGGGAACGATACAAGATACTGATCATCGATGAATTCCAGGATACTGACCACGCCCAAAAAGACATTGCCTTAGCAATTGCTGGTAGAAAGAGTAAAACACAACTTTTTCTGGTGGGCGACCCACAACAAAGCATCTATGGGTTCCGAAACGCTGACATAACGGTCTGGAATGAAATGAAAGAAATGATGCGTGGAAACGGTGACATTCTTTCCCTGACCGAAAATTTCAGGAGTGATCCAAAAATCATCAATACGGTTAATGAAGTCTGCGATCCAGCCATGACTGAATACGCAAACAGCCTAAAAGAAAAAGCCCTCGAGAATACTGCGGTCACATACCAACCAATGGTGGCACATAAAAAAGCCTCCTCCGATGGTCTTGTCGGTAAAATTATACTCAAAGAGGACGGAGCTGCTTCACGAAGGGTAGAAGAGGGCTATCTCATCGGCAAAGAGATTCGGAAATTAGTAGACAATAAAAAGCTTGAGTATACCTACAATGACATAGCAATCCTTTACCAGACCCGCTCTCACCTAGAGAAGATCATAAAGGGACTAAGAAAAAGTGGCATCCCCTGTCAGAGATCCTCCCTTTCATCGGATGAATGCAAAGAAACAATGGAGATTGTCGATCTTCTCAATTTCCTTGGGTTGTTGCATAACCCTCACGACGATTACAGAGCACTGGGATTTCTAAGGTCTCCTTTTGTAGGAATCAGGGACGAAGTGATCACTAAAATCCGCATGACTAATTCTGGAAACACTTTGATCAATCAAGCTGAAACATTCGCTGCAGAAGAAGCGTGGCCAGATTATTCTGACCAACCAGCCGTTGTCAGAATAGAGCAGTTTGGCTTGAAAAATGGGTTAGAAGCATTTAGGACTGCACAACAATTGGTTGGACGAATTTCCTTGCCTGAACTGCTCCAACGATTCATCCGGCAAACCGGATACCTAAACCACCTAAATCTCAAAGACCCCCAGAGTGCACTAGAGGCAGACATCAATATCAGAAGTTTTCTCAATATGGTTGAGACACACAGTCCACTGAATTTAGATGAATTCCTAAGTATGTGGGACGTACTGATGAAAAATGGACAGAAAATTGACAGGATTTTACCAGACGAATCCGTCAGCGACTTCGTGACGATGACTACTATTCACCAGGCTAAGGGCCTGGAATGGCCCATAGTTTTTTTAATCAAGTGCGACCAGAAGCCTAGAGCAAAGTCCCCTGTTATCATAAGATCGGACGAATCGGACCCACCGATCCTATTGATGAACGAACATCAGCGCGGGGACAAAGCTCAAGATTTAGCGACAAAAAGCCTCGCAAAAGAGAATGCCGAAGCAACTCGTCTCCTATATGTCGCAATGACTAGAGCTGAGGACAAGTTATCCATTACAGATTGGAGAAGTCCTAAAAACCGCAAAAACCAAGGTTTTTTCCATAGCCACCTGAAAGACGCGAACTCTATTGAGATACTGGATACGGCTGGACCAGAATCCCCACAAATAAGACATGATCCGGTGCCTTTAGACTGGCTAGACAAAATCAGGCTAACGGAACTTCCACCAATGGCTAGACAGATTGATGATCCACCCCTGCAATTCACCACTTCCGCGACAGAAGTAATCACTCGAGAGAGAAGTGAGTTAGAATGGAAACAGAAATACCAACAAGGCATCCAGGTAGCCCCACTGTTAACAGGCAAGGGCGGAGGGCAGCTTTCCGCTACCATACGCGGAGATTTGATACACGGAGTCTTAGAAAAAATTCAAGCGGCGGAAGAGCTGCCCCGAATACTAAATGAAGCCTTGGTCGCTATGGATGGATCAGGAGTGAATAGGGACTTCGAACTACCCTCCAATTACCGCGAAGCTCTTGAAGAAGAACTCAGAAAAGTACTCATGAGTCCTGAATGGAAATGGTACGTTGAAGGCGAGCACTATCGAGAGCTAAACTTTGTCCATCTCGCAGAGCCTAAGAAGTGGTGCATAG
>JAPKDG010000095.1 GCA_028822645.1 Longimicrobiales bacterium
TGCAGTTGAGTAGGGAGGGTTTCCTCTATGAATAAGAAGAAACGATTGAAGACCATTTTGGAGTTGGTCAAAAATCATACTGTTACCAGTCACCAATTACTTGGGCAGTTGCTGGAAGAAAAGGGGGTAGCAGTGACTCAAACCACACTGTCCCGAGATATAAGGGAACTCAGACTTATAAAAGTGCCGGGAACGCAGAATGCTGGTCAGTATAGGGTTCCAGACGATTGGGATAGCAAGCCTAATCTCACCAATATACTACCTAGCCTCTTTGTGTCTGTTGAGAGTGCCTGCAACCTTTTGGTAGTAAAGACCGTAAATGGAGGTGCTGCTGCCCTGGCCTATGCCATTGACTGGGAAGGTTGGCCGGAAGTGATGGGTACAGTCGCTGGAGAAGATACAGTATTCGTGGCTGTGAGTGATGAGAAGAAAACAGAAACTGTTCGCGACAGATTGCTTGGTATGGTGAGTGTCAGCAGGTCCTAGGTGATATACCGTGATTGGTGGACAACTGACTTAATATTAGAGTTCTGAATTCGAGTTGACGTAGGGCCTCCTATACCGAAATGCATAATTATACCTATATTATGTATAATTGTACTATCTGTGATTTTTGAGACACGGGGGATATGTGGCTATAAAAGTTGTATTGGCTTATTCAGGTGGATTGGACACTTCCGTAATAGTTCCATGGCTGATTGAGGAAAAAAATGCGGAAGTGGTTTGCGTTGCAGTAGATGTTGGACAGCCAGGAGGGTTGGAGGGACTTAGGGAAAAAGCTTTTGCGACTGGTGCTACAGAGTTCTATGGTGAAGATCTGAAGGATGCCTTTATAGAAGAATTTGTATGGCCGACACTGAGGTCGGGAGCTGTATACGGACGCAAATATCTATTGGGGACGTCGATGGCCCGACCGATCATTGCTCGACGCATGGTTGAAATCGCCCGCGAAGTGGGTGCCGATGCATTGTCCCATGGGTGCACTGGCAAAGGGAATGACCAAGTTCGATTTGAGCTTACCTTTGCAAGCTTGGCACCGGACTTGAGAATTATCGCTCCTTGGAGAGAATGGGAAATAGAATCAAGGGAAGATGCCCTGAGATATGCGCGTGACCGCAAAATAGATTTAGAAGGGGTGGACCAGAATAAACTCTTTTCTAGAGATGAAAATCTCTGGCACATTTCTCATGAAGGCGGACCCCTGGAAGACCCAGCATACGAACCGGAGGAGTCGATTTTTCAGTGGACAGTTGCCGCTGAAATGGCACCGGATTGTCCCGAAGTTTTGGAGATTGAGTTTCACCGGGGTTATCCAGTGATTGTAAATGGAAGCGAGATGCCACCGGCCGAATTGCTTGGGTATTTGAATAATATAGGATCCAAACACGGCATAGGCAGAATAGATCTTGTAGAAGATCGACTAGTAGGCATGAAGTCACGTGGTTTGTATGAGACTCCAGGGGGAACGCTTCTACATATTGCGCTTAGGGAGCTCGAACAACTAACGCTCGATAGGCGATCGTTAGCATTGAAAGATGAGTTGGCCCCTCGATATGCAGACTTGGTCTATGAGGGATGGTGGTGGAATTCCGAAAGAGAAGCTATTGACGCTGCGATTGACAGCTTGATGGAAGATGTCACCGGAACAGTACGCCTCAAACTTTATAAAGGTCTAGCGAGTGTTGTCAGTCGTTCCAGCCCTAGGTCATTGTACGATGCTGGACTAGCCTCATTTGGAAAAGATGAGAGGTATGACCATTCTGAAGCAGAAGGTTTTATCAAATTGTTTGGTCTTCCAGCAAGAGTCAGGGCTCAAAGAAATACTGATGGACAAATTTGACATGTCTCATACTTCTAGTGGTGTGCCGAAGCCTGTATGGATAGGTCGTATCGAAGAAGGCATGGACCGTCGGATGGAGCCTCTGAATAATAGCTTGTCTGTAGATTTCCGTTTATGGTCGCAGGATATCAGAGGTAGTCGTGCTTGGGTGAATGCTTTGGGTAGAGCCGGGATTATAGAAGAGCTTGAAAGAATAGAGTTGTTGGAGGGGTTGGATCGGGTATCAGAAGCTTTTGTGAACCAAGATTATTCCACAGAAAAAGATGAAGACATCCATTCTTTGGTAGAACGTTTGTTGTACCTAGAAGTAGGCGAATTGGCTGGGAAGCTTCACACAGGAAGATCTCGTAACGATCAAGTGGCTACTGATTTTCGTCTTTGGGGAATGGAGG
>JAPKDG010000019.1 GCA_028822645.1 Longimicrobiales bacterium
CCAGTGGGAAAATCCATGCTCTCAATATCGATTGGCTCTCTGGCAGTGAACACCTTGTAACCACCAGTCTCTGCATCTTCTAATTTGATTATGCCATCTTTTTTAGCCTGCAGCAGAAATTTGCTGAACTTCTTGAAACCGATTGCTATTTCGTCAAAACTACGATCCATCTGCAACATTTTACGCTTAACATCAGAATCAATGAGAGATTCTTGCCCTTTTGTATTTTGATCTCTCAAGCAATCGAGCATTAAGTCGTATCCAGCTTTCAGGTGAGATTCGCTACCCTGGATCTCTTCCTCAATTTCTGGTGGTTTCTTAGTAGTATTCGGCTTAGGAGTGTCCGTTTTAGCACTGTTCAAAATTTCATACTGACCATTCTCCATCCTGCAGATCCCTATACTGCCACGCTTAGCAGCCTCAGCCACAAATTTAGAAAATTTATTGAATCCCGCATCAGTTTCATCAAAGCTCTGGTCCAATTCTAACATCACCTGCTTGAGTCTATCCGATCTCATCACATCACTTCGATCGATCATCTTTGCAACTGCCCTTTCTACTAGTTCCCAAGGGTCTTTGGAATCAACATCAACATCACTCATTTTCCTGAGCCCAGTCAAATTATTATAGGCGTAGTACTCATCACAATTTTGAACCAATGTATCCGAGGTGGATTCCTGTAAACCGACTCCTATGACATGTTTGCCATATTCCTTAAGCTTAATCACGAGGCTGGAAAAATCTGAGTCGCCGGTCAGCAGGACATAGGTGTTGATCTCTGGGCGAACGAACACAAGCTCCAAACCATCTATTGCCATACGAATATCAGTGGCATTTTTTTTTGAACTTCCATATGCCGGAGCAAAAATGAGTTCAACAGATGCTTCTGAAAGAGGTACGACATATTGCGGATAACGTCTCCAGTCTGCATAAGCTCTTTTTACAGTAATCTTACCCGGTACAACATCTGATTCCAGTAAAGTCTTTAGTTCTTTTGATAGATCACTCCGCATGGCTACTGTCACATTATCAAAATCAATGAGTAGAGCCACACTTGAGGACGCCCTAACAGGAAGTTCTTGGCCCTCAGGGCGAGGGGCATTTGCATAAGTTGTCATTTTTCACATTCTCACAGTATTGTGAGCTGATGCTACTGTAAGACCTCCCGACCAATGTCAAGTCTCAAGCCATTTACTTGAGCCACCTGAGAGTGGTCAGAGGGGTCACTAGTTCTAGCATTCAGCCCTCTTGAAATTATTTACTGAATTAATATAACATTAACGACGCAAAATAATAAGTTGGTGGTAGATCAACCCATTCATTCTGCTGACTGAGCCTATCACAAAGACTTCAAGAAGTGCGTTAACGTTTTTTCATCGACTGTGTGACTCCAATCTCCCTCTCTTCGCAGTACAGATCCGATCTCAGAAATAAAAACAAATCGTCTTTCTCCCGATTTTGATTTCTTGTCCAAACGCAGATAATTCATGATTTTGTCAGGATCAATAGCCAAGCTACCTTGAAAGGAAATACCCAGACAACCCAAGCATTTTTTTATTGGGTCAAAAGTTTCTGGGTTGGTCAGCCCTAATTCAATGCCTAGAAGAGTCTCAAGCAACATCCCATGACCGACGGCTGTGCCATGAGACAGTGAGTAATCCTGAGCTGCTTCTATTGCGTGACCGAAGGTGTGACCAAAATTTAAAATTTCTCTTTTGCCTCTCTCGTGTTCATCCTCAGAGACCACTATTGCCTTCAGTTCTATAGAACGAAGTACTGCATCCTGAATTTTGTCCACATCTCGAGCGAGTAAAGCCGGGATTGCTACACTCAAATCTTCAAAATATGTCCGATCCATGATTATGCCGTGCTTAACTGCTTCTATCAGTCCCTGCTTACACTCGTCAACTGGAAGGGTGCAGACCACTTCCGGATCGACCACTACCAGGTTGGGAGGATGAAAACATCCCACAAGATTCTTCCCTGCAGATACGTCTACACCCGTTTTTCCACCTATCGAAGCGTCAATCATAGCAACAAGGCTGGTGGGAATCTGAACCACAGGTATGCCACGCATATAGGTAGCAGCCACAAACCCCCCTAAATCCCCTGCTACTCCACCTCCTAATGCTAAAACGCAGGAATCTCTCCCGAATGATTCAACCAACATTTGATCTGTCAAATCACACCAGGTCTCTCGCGTCTTGTTTTCTTCACCTTGTTGGAAGATAAAAAGGTCGACATTGAAGCCGTCCCTTCGTAATTGATCTCTTATTGTTAGACCGTATAATTCGCCAACATTGTTGTCAGAGATTATAGCATAACGGTGACTAGGAGCGTATTCGCTAAGAAGATCAGATAGCGAGGAAAATAAATTTCGCTCGATCAAAACATCATAAGATAGCCCTTGCTCAATTCCTACAGAAACAACTACTGGTTTGGCTTTAATTTTTTTCAAGAGTTATCTCCGCATTAGTCACTGAACCTATGTCTATTTTTAATCCAGGAATTCCATCAATATTCAGCGAAGACAGGCGTATATCCCCAGGCAATGACCCCAGATGAGATTTCACGATTCCAGAGAACAAATTCCTATCTTCGATAGTGTCCCAAACACTAAACCACACAAGCGTCTTACTCCCTCCTACACCTTCCAATAATGCAAATCTATCGCCTTTCCAGCCTTCGGAGACGACCTTTTCTCCAGATAAATTTTCGAGGAAAACACCCACTTCTAGTTCTCCTAAAGTATTTTCATACAGCTTAATCCACTTGCTATCTGGCTGTATTCGAATAGTCACTGGAGGGCCATTGCCATCAAAAGAAGGTTCCCCATAGTGTAAAATCTCTGCTGTTGACCTTGGAAATCTAGATCCGAAAGGTACGGAATTAATTCCGTAACGAATCCTCATTTTTTTGACAAACCGAGATCCATGAATATAAGGAAAGAACATACCTTCCCTGAGGACCAAAGGTACAGAATCCATCCCTATTCCATCTTCGTACGTCGATTCGAAAATATTGGCAATCGATTCCCCAAATTCTGAAACATCTTTCAGGTTTAAGGAACCATTTCCACTACCCTCCGACAGCGTTTCTAGCATCACTAACGTAGCATGTCCTTCTATAGCCGCCATCATAGCTGTCTGCTCATCGTTGCTCAATTCTGGTGCAGCAAGACTTTCCAGATCAAAATGTTGATCCTGTAAGGCATGTACCATCTCGTGCACCAAAAGAGATTTCAAGTTTTTTAAGGGAACCTCCTCTTGAAGGTAAAGCGCCTTGTCTTTTGGGTCATAAAAACCAATCACCTGCTCTCCATATAGGGTAGAAAGTGTTTGTCGAAGATTTAAGTTCATGGGGAATAACCCAAGCAAAGTATAACTCTCAACGATATGCTGCTCCTCGCTCTCAGAAAGGCTATTCTCAATCCTAGACTGGACGTATTCCGATATTTCCTCTGCGGTCAGATAGTCTAGATGGATTTGCTCCAGAATCTCCAGCCCAGAAAATTTAGTAACATCTTCCAAGACTTCCTGAGCCATCCGTTGGAGCTTTCTGTCAGAAGAAACGACCCACTCTTGGTCCTGCTGTGGGCTGCAGGAGACCAGTGAAAATAGGATTGGTATAATAGCTATCATATTTGTAGGCCAAACAGCTATACGACGGTTAATCGTCTCCTGAGACCCTACCATACCTGTCCTCCAAGCGAACCACATCTTCCAAATGTGGGGTCGAAACCTCCAAGAGATCACAGTCGGTGACTGCAACCATCCTGTGTACTGTCTCAGGTTTTACGTGATAACTTTCTCCAGCGGACAGTTTTATTTGATCCAACTCTCCACCGATCGTACCCACATAAAAAAGCATCTCCCCAGTGAACAAATGAATCGTTTCGTCCTTGACTTGATGGTATTGTAATGAAAGAGCTTCGCCAGCATTTATATGAAGGATTTTCCCAACATACTGCTCGGTCTCGGCCCAAATACGTTCATGGCCCCAGGGTTTTTCTACAATTCTTGAGACGTGCTTCACAAATCCTCCTGATCCTTGTCTAGTTTATTCGGCACCCTCTTACAACCTAGTGCAGTTTAAGCATCATCGTCACAATAGACCTAAACACCGTTTTCAACGACAACCTCATATATTAATGTTAAAAGAATTTGTCTGGTATGCTGATTGCTAAATATAACGTAGCCAAAAAAATTCATTCTGTAATAAACTTGTACCTTTCACCTTGATAGGGAACCTATAGTTCTAATAGTAGTACATTACAGTGATCTATTTAAGAACAAAATGAGGAGGTTGACCTTTGGCTGAAAAGACGGACAGTTCCAAATACTTCCTCTACATAATATTGGTCATGATCGGAGTCTCGGGAGGCTTAGCTGTAGGGTCCTGGAAAAACCTTTGCTCCGATTGTCCATCTGTTGCACAAATCAGGACATTCGAGTCAGATCAAACCAGCAAATTGTTCAGTCACGACGGGCAACTTCTGGTAGAAATCGGTATCGAGCGGCGTACCCCTGTATCTCTCCAGATTCTTCCAAGCCATGTGTATGAAGCGTTCATAGCCGTTGAAGACAAAAGGTTCTATCAGCACCGAGGTATCGACCCACTCGGTTTAACCAGAGCTGTTCTCGGTGTCCTAACGGGTAGAAACCGTGGAGGAGGAAGCACGATAACTCAACAATTAGCTCGTAACATGTTTGAAGATCAGATAGGCTTCGAGAAACGCATCACCCGAAAATTAAAGGAACTCCAAGTAGCCTTCGATCTTGAAAGCTCATACACAAAAGCCGAAATCCTAGAAGCCTATATCAATGAGATCAACTATGGTCACGGTTGGTGGGGTATCCAAACTGCCTCAAGGAATTACTACGGTAAGAATGCCTCAGAATTGGATGTTGCGGAAGCAGCTCTATTAGCATCTATACCAAACCGTCCTGCATTTTATAGTCCTTTCGTGAATCCTGAGAACGCCAAGAGAAGAAGAAATCTAGTGCTCAGCCGAATGGCAGAGCAAAATTTCATCTCAGAAAAGGATGCCGCAAAATATTCTGAAATGCCTATCCCTACCGAAAGAGCTCTATCTAGTAACACCATCGCTCCTTATTTCGAAGAATGGGTCCGGCAAATCTTAGATGATCGATTTGGAAGCAAACTCTATACTTCGGGCCTACGAATATTTACAACTTTGGATGTCGGCATGCAGGAGGCGGCCACGATCTCCATGAAAGAAGGTTGGGAACGCATTGAGGAAAGACCAGGATTTAAACATTCGAAATTCGCTGACTTCCAAGAATCTGTGGTCGCCGGAAATTCCCAGGTCGATTCTATAAAATACGTACAAGGCCTTTTAATTGCTCTCGATCCCTGGACTGGAGGTGTCCGAGCAATGATCGGAGGTCGCGATTTTCAATTCTCCAAATTCAACCGTGCAACACAAGCTCTCCGGCAAGCCGGCTCAGGTTTCAAGCCCTTCGTCTATACTGCTGCTATAGCAAGCCGTCTCCCTCAAAGCTTTGTCATCGTCGATGCCCCTGTAGTAACTCTTCAAGTCGACGGCACAGAATGGAGACCTTCTAACTACTCCGAAATCTTCGAAGGTCCAATGACCATACGGACAGGCTTACAGAAATCTCAAAACATCATCGCTATCAAACTAGCCGACGTGGTGGGCCTAGAGAGTGTAATCCAAACCGCACGTCGAATGGGCATCAGAAGTGAAATAGAACCGTTTCCATCAACTGCCATAGGAGCAGCTGAAGTCATTCCTTTAGAAATGGCAGAGGCCTATTCCAGTTTTAGTAATGAAGGAACCAAAGTTCGCCCGTTCCCTATCTTAAAAGTAGAAGACTCACAGGGCAGGACAATTTGGGATCCCAGACCTGAACGCACTCAAGTGCTAGATCCTCTTGTTGCTCGCATTATGGTTTCTATGCTTCGAAACGTCGTCGAGGCTGGAACAGGATCCACGGCAGTAAGAATTGTTGCAGGGCTACCTACCGAAGTTGCAGCAGCCGGTAAAACAGGGACAACCAATGACGCTACCGATGTCTGGTTTAATGGATTTACTCCCAATCTCCTTGCCACGGTGTGGTTTGGAATGGACATACCAGAGGAAATCCGCCCAGGCGCAACAGGTGGAGGTGATGCAGCACCTGTCTGGGGAAACTTCATGCGCAGAGTCTATTATGGCGACCCAACTGAAGAAGGATCTTCGTTCGAATTACCGTTGCTCCCTATTCCAGAACCCTGGCCAGTCCCTGAAGGTCTAAGCCAGCGCCTCATCGATAAAACCACTGGGAAGCTCGCTTCCCAGTGGTGTCCTCAGACAAACCAAATTCTGGAGCTATTCCTTCCTGGCACTGAACCCACGGAATATTGTGAGGTTGAAGACGCACGCCGTTTCAGGATTCCCCGAAACGATTGACCGAAGCCCAACCCAAATTCATCATCCCTAATGAACTCCAATAGCTTCATGTAGGAAACCATTGATGAGCAATTTTATTCGATTTTGACTTATGTAGGCTTCCTCACAGATTACCTTTATATTTGTCAAAGACATCTGACACCTGATAGGGAACTTATGCGCTCACTGGGAATCGATTTAGGCGAGAAGAGAATCGGTATTTCTATAAGCGATCCAACTGGATTGATCGCACAACCACTTTTAACTTTGCAGAGAAGGATTGGCAAGCGATTCCCAATGTCATCCCTTGCGTCTATTATCGAAAAATATGAAGTAGAGGATATCATACTCGGACTTCCCCTAGCACTTTCTGGCAAAGATACTGCATGGACCCTAACAGTCCGGAATTTCGGAGTAACTTTAGAAAATCATTTTAAACTTCCGGTGCATTTAGTAGACGAACGATTCACTTCTTCCAGGGCTGAACGAATTATTAACACATCCACTTTACCTAAAAAGAAACGCAGGGATAAGAAACTTATAGATACGATAGCTGCCGTCCTGATACTCCAGGGTTGGTTGGATAGTCAACAGACCCGATGAAACACTTACTGCTTGCGAGCTTAATACTGCTTGGGTGCACCGAAACAGAACCAGGAGATCCAATAACAATCAAAGTCCATTCTGGCATGCATTTCGATGAGCTCCTCGACACACTGGTTGCAAAAAACATTGTAGAACATCCTCAGTTAATTCACCTTTATGCCCGTGTCACCGGAAAAGATCGTAAGATCCAGGCCGGAGAATATGCCCTTCGCCAAAGAAATCACTGGAAAGAGACATTGAGAGTCCTCACTGAGGGAGTCGTAACTACTTTTAACCTAACCATACCTGAGGGCCTAACACTCAAGGAGATTTCTGAGGAAATATCGGAGAATATAGAGTTATCGACTGACGAAATATACGCTTACATCTCTAGCACTTCTTTAGACGAGACTTGGTCTCTGCCAGGGCCCGGATTAGAAGGATACCTGTTTCCAGACACTTACCAGTTCCCCACAGAAGTCGCACTAGATATCATCTTGAAAGTAATGATTAGGCAATACAAATCCATGTGGACACCAGGCCGACTCTCAAGACTTCATGAATTAAACATGAGCCAAAGAGAATTAATGACTCTGGCTTCAATAATACAGGCTGAAGCACAGATAGCAGAAGAAATGCCAAAAATATCCTCAGTATACCATAATCGATTGAGACTTGGGTACCTCCTGCAAGCAGACCCGACAGTGATCTATGCTTTAGGAAGTCGCAGGCCACGGCTTCTTTTCGCTGCTATCGATTCGGTAGCCGACAACCCTTATAACACATACACCCAACCGGGTTTGCCACCTGGACCGATAGCTGCAGCTGGAGTGCAAGCAATAGATGCTGCTCTATACCCAAGCGAAGATACTTATCTGTACTTCGTAGCTCAGCCTGGAGGGCACCACATCTTTTCTAAAACTCTACAGGAACACAACCGTGCCATTGCTGAAATCCGAAGCAAAGCCTCAAATCATCCTTGATTCTCTATGATCCACAAACAATTACCAGAACTCCTTCGCCTAGTAGTGATCACAGATTCTGAACTAGCCAAACCAGTAGGCCTAATGAATGTAATTAGTGAAATCTTAGAAAGAGGAGCTGGTATGATCCAACTCCGAGATAAAACTGCAAATGCTAATGAACTTTTCAAACTAGCTCTGAAAATCCTTCCCCTGACCCGCTCAGCTGGAGCACTATTGATAATCAATGATCGGCTTGACGTCGCCTTGGCTACACAAGCAGATGGAGTCCACTTAGGACCCAATGACCCCCCGATAGCTGATGTGAGAAATGTCGTTTCAGAAAGATTTATAATTGGTTATTCAACAGACGACCCTATCTTGGGCAAAAAGGCGGAGTCGCAAGGAGCGAACTATATAGGTTGCGGTACCGTTTACAATACTTCAAACAAATCCGATGCTGGAGAACCAATCGGTATTAACGGTATTAAGCGAATGGTAGATGCTATTGATATCCCTGTGGTAGCTATCGGTGGCATCAGGCCGGAAAATGTTCCTGACCTTTTAGAAGTAGGCGCTTCGGGAGTAGCGGTGATAGGATCCATCATGAGTTCTCGAAGTCCAGGGCTCATAACCGAACAATTCCTGAAACATTTCTCAGGTCCTCAGGCCAATAACTGACCTTCTCTTAAGAACTGGTTGACATCATCATCGGTCACATAAAACCTTCCAAGATCAACACCGAGACCTGGACCATGCCAATCAGAACCCCCTGTTACCAATAGGTCCATTTTGGTTGCTCGGGTTTTTAAAGCCAGGATATGTTGCGGAGAAGATTTAGGTCGGTAGACTTCTAATCCTCGCAAACCCACCGCCACCAGTTCAGGTAAAAGTTTATCCAGAACCTCCAACCGAGGATGAGCCCAAACTGCGATGCCACCCGAGTCACGGATTAGTCGAATTGCCTCTGTGGCCCCCAGGGCATCAATAGCCATTTGTGCAGGATGTTGGTCACCAATCAACTTATCAAACGCATCCGTTATCGAAGAAGCATAATTTTTCCGAACTAGCGCTCGCGCTAAATGTGGGCGTCCTAAAGAAGAACGTTCCGGTCCTGCTTCCCTGATCACATCCTCGATCTGAATTATTATGTTTTGATCGGCCAATCTGTCTAGCATCCGATTCATCCTCTCTTCACGAGCACGTATAGCTCCAGCCGTATAAGCAGTAACAATTGAGGATTTATAATCGATGAAATAACCGAGGATATGACAAGGAATGCCAGAGGCTACACAACTAACCTCCATTCCAGGAATAATTTGGATAGAATGATCCATCGCTGACTTCATCGCTTCGGATAGGCCAGCCACAGTGTCGTGATCGGTTATAGCCAAGGCGTCAAGTCCAGATTTCTTAGCAAGTCCAACTAGATCTTCAGGAGATAGTACCCCATCAGATGCAGTTGTATGGGTATGTAAATCCAGTTTCATACTGATCGTTCACTAACGCCCGAATCCTCCATCCGCTCCCGCATTTCATCGACGTCCACTAACCCGCTACTAAAAGGTTCCTTTCCACAGTTTTCAGTCAACAAAGTTACGCCGACTCCAGCTATCATGAAAACACCTCCAGCCAGAAAAAAACTCTCTACTGGACCCTCTTTGACATCTATGCGAACTTCTCCAGATCCCAATAGGCCGATCATTGGAGCATGCCCGGGAAGGACTCCCAACTGACCATCCCAGGCTGGCAGACTTAGCGACTTCGCTTGTCCTTTGAATCTCACGCCTTCGGGAGAGACTAGATTTACGTCCATACTATGCCTCTTCTAGTTTTTTGCCAGATTCAATCACTTCTTCAATACCACCTTTCATATAAAAAGCTTGTTCGGGAAGGTGATCGAATTCACCAGTTGTCAAACGTTCAAAAGATTCAATAGTCTCTTCTAGTTTCACATACTTTCCTGAAATTCCAGTGAAAGTTTCTGCCACATGGAAAGGTTGTGAAAGATAACGTTCAATACGCCGTGCACGGTTCACTAAAACCTTATCCTCTTCTGTGAGTTCATCCATGCCAAGGATCGATATGATGTCTTGAAGATCCTTATAGCGTTGCAATATCCTCTGCACTTCAACTGCAACATCGTAGTGCCTGTTCCCTAAGAATTGAGGATCGAGAATACGTGAAGTCGAATCCAAAGGATCAACTGCTGGATAAATCCCTTTTTCGGAAATAGCACGTGACAACACAGTCTGGGCATCCAAGTGAGTGAAAGCTGTGGCAGGTGCCGGATCTGTTAAGTCATCCGCAGGAACATAGATAGCCTGCACAGAAGTAATCGACCCTTCTCTAGTAGATGTGATCCTCTCTTGTAATTCACCCATTTCCGTGCCAAGGGTCGGTTGATAACCCACAGCCGAGGGCATTCTTCCTAAAAGTGCAGACACTTCTGATCCAGCTTGAGTAAAGCGAAAGATATTGTCTACGAACAGCAGTACATCCTGTTTCTCTACATCTCTAAAATATTCTGCAATAGTCAAGCCACTTAACCCCACTCTCAAACGAGCACCTGGAGGTTCATTCATTTGTCCATAGCAGAGTGCAGTGGAATCCAGCACACCTGATTCCTTCATCTCCAACCAGAGGTCATTCCCTTCACGGGTCCTTTCTCCAACACCACAAAAAACTGAGCGACCACCATGCTCCATCGCTATGTTATTAATCAGTTCCATAATAATAACAGTCTTGCCCACACCAGCTCCACCGAAGAGGCCTGTCTTACCACCTTTTACATATGGCGCCAACAGATCAATAACTTTAATGCCTGTTTCGAAAATTTCCGTTTTGGGTTCGAGTGTATGGAAGGGTGGAGATTCCCTATGTATAGGCCAACGCTCCACCTCACCATCCTCAGTTTCAATAGGACCCTGCTCATCGACTGGTTCTCCGAGAACATTTATAATTCGACCGAGTACTGGTGGGCCCACCGGTACTGAAATCGCTGCACCCGTATCAATAACATCCATCCCACGAGTCACGCCATCAGTCGAAGTCATCGAAACTGCCCGAACCATGCCTCTCCCGATATGTTGTTGAACCTCAGCAACTAGATCGATTTCCCGCTCACTCCCTTCAGTTGCTTTTAACGACAAAGCATTATAAATGTCAGGCAATGAATCCTGATCAAATGCAACATCCAATACCGGCCCAATTACTTGTACTACCTTACCAATTTTATTTTCGGTCATAATCTTTATTCTCCGATCCTAATTTGTTCGCTGAATCCATCACTCTAGTGCTGCTGCACCGCCGACAATTTCAGCTATTTCCTGGGTAATTTGGCCCTGACGGGCCCTGTTATAAGTGCGTGTCAAGTGTTCTAGCACGTCACCAGCGTTATCTGTCGCATTTTTCATGGCCGTCCGCCTAGATCCCTGTTCTGCCGCAACATTCTCCACTAGCGCTCGGTAAAGTGAATTCCTCAGATAAAGTGGTAGCAATGTTTGAAGAATAATCCCGGCATTAGGCGTCAGAATAAAATCATCTGATTTATGTTTTGCATATGCAGGTTCTACCGGAAGAAGCTTGAGGACAGTTGGTGGTGTGGACACCGCAGACCGGAACTTAGAGCTGACTACATAGACTGCATCTATTTCTCCGGACGAAAAAGCATCCCCCAGAGGCCCGATAATGTCCCCTGCACTTTCCACTGTTGGCGCATCACCTAAATCGACGTATTCTGAAGCAATCGGATGTCCACGAAAGCGGAAATAAGCTATACCTTTCTTGCCAACAATATGAAGGCTAGCCTCTGTTCCAGCTTTCTTGAGGACATCTAAAAGGTTATTGGCCTCTTTAATTAAATTGGCATTAAATCCACCGGCCAACCCTCTATCAGCTGTCAGTAAAAGTACTGCCGCTTTCTTGCATTCATCTGGTTTCCTTAGTAATGGAAATTTCTCTACAAAATCAGGGGAACACAGGTTTTCTACGATTGAGACTATAGATTCACCATAAGGCCTAGTGGCACTGACCCTGTCGGTAGATTTCTTTAGTTTTGATGTAGCCACCAATTCCATAGTACGCGTTATTTGACGAGTGTTCTCAACCGACTTTATGCGTCTTTTTACGTCACGTGCTCCAGCCATACTTAGTTACTCTCATCCTTCACCACTTCTTTGTCATCAAGAAACACTCTGTTGTACTCAGGAATAATTTTAGTTAGCGATTCAGCAAGTTCGTCAGTCAATTCACCGCCATCCCTTATGACATCTATAACTTTAGAGTGTTGCTCCGACAAGAATTCATGGAATCCTCTTTCCCAATCCCTGAGATCACCCACCTCAATCTCATCCAGATATCCTTGGGTGACAGCATAAAGCACACATACTTGATTCTCCACAGCCATCGGTTGGTACTGATTCTGCTTCAGAATCTCGACCGTTCTTTCACCTCGTGCGAGCTGCTGTTGTGTGGCTTTATCTAGATCAGAGCCAAACTGAGCAAAAGCCTCCAACTCTCGATACTGAGCCAGATCCAAGCGCAAGCGACCAGCAACCTTCTTCATGGCCTTCACTTGAGCTGCACCTCCAACTCTTGAGACAGATATTCCAACGTTAACTGCTGGACGAACGCCTGAATAAAAAAGGTCTGGTTCCAAATAAATCTGACCATCAGTAATTGAAATGACGTTTGTTGGGATGTACGCAGAAACATCCCCCGCCTGAGTCTCAATGATTGGAAGAGCGGTCATAGATCCACCTCCCTGGGCATCCGAAAGTTTTGCAGCTCTTTCTAGAAGACGCGAATGGAGATAGAAAACATCTCCAGGAAAAGCTTCACGACCTGGAGGCCTACGTAGCACCAAAGACAATTGCCTATAGGCAGTTGCCTGCTTAGAAAGATCGTCAAACACTACCAACGTAGGCTGCCCTTTCCACATGAAATGCTCAGCCAAGGCTGAGGCCGCATAAGGTGCTATATATTGCATTGGTGCAGGGTCAGAAGCGTTAGCTGCTACTACTATCGTATAATCCATCGCACCATATTCCTGCAATGTCTCTACTACTCCCGCCACCTTACTTGCTCTCTGACCTATGGCACAATAGACACAAACAACTCCCGCGCCCTTTTGATTAACGATAGCGTCCAGAGCAATCGCCGTTTTACCAGTCCCCCTATCACCAATGATCAACTCGCGTTGTCCTCTTCCGATAGGGATCATAGAGTCAATCGCCTTGATGCCGGTTTGAAGTGGCTCGTTAACCGGTTGCCTCATCACAATCCCGGGAGCCACAACATCTATTTGCCTCCGCTCTTCAATCGGGGAGACTTCCCCTTTGTCATCAATGGGATTGCCGAGCGCATCAACTACTCTCCCTATATAACCAGGACCTGCAGGAATATCTAAAACCCTACCAGTCCTACGGACCTGATCTCCTTCGTGAAGACCGGTCCAGTCACCCATTATGACAGCTCCGATATTATCTTCCTCTAGGTTCAGAGCCAGAGCAGTTACCGGTTCGCTACCATCCGCTGGACTTATTTCCAGCATTTCACTCGCCATAGCTTTTGTTAAGCCATAGATACGAGCCACGCCATCTTTGACTTCCAGAATCTCACCAATTTCTTCAGATTTAAGTTCTTCTTCGTAGTTCTGGATTTCTGAAAGAAGAACATCTTTAATTTCACTAGCACGAAGCCCAAAATCGTTAGCCATTTATCATCTTTTCCTATGGAAAAATTCTATACCAATGTGTGAACCTTCTTAGTCCCTAAAATACGACGCATCTTGTCGAGTCTACTTCCCAGCGATCCATCGAAAACTCTATCGCCAACTCTCAGAATGATACCCCCCAAAATCTCGGGGTGCACCTTAAAATGAAGAATCGGCTTACAATCAAAAATAGAGCTCAGTCGGTCCTTTAGCTTCTCCGTAAAACCATCATCTGATTCTCGAGCCAACGTAACTTCAAAGTGCAACAATCCCATGTCACTATCTACTAACCGCGAAAATTCTTCGGCTATGGATTCGAGAAGGCCCTGCCTTCTTTTGTCTATTGTGACTTTCAAGAAATTCACCAATCCCAGTGGTAGTTTATCCTCAAAAACAGCACTCACAGTAGCTTTCTTGTCTACCCCTGATATCCGCGGTGTTTCCAGAAAATGGCGGAAATTAGCAACTGTTTCCAATAAGTTCACAACGAGTTGTATCCCTTGGCGATATTCCTCTAGCCTATCTTGAGAACTAGCCAGTTGGAAGAGCGTTTCAGCATAATTCTTGACTACGGTCTCATTTCTCATGGAGATCTTTTTGAGACCTCAGCACTAAGATCATTTACAAAACCGACTGCCAATTTCCGGTCCTTATCCTGATTTAGCTCTTCCGCAATAAGTTTCCCTGCAGCCGCCAAAGCGATATCTACCGATCCCTGTCGCAATTCGTCTAATGCCGCCTCTTTTTCTTTTTCAATGGATACCCGAGCTTTTTCCATGATCACGTTCGCTTCTTGCCTCGCCTTTTCTTCAATTTCCTTTCGAACAGTGACTCCCATTTCCTTTGCCTTGGCTATCAGGTCCTGGGCTTCTCTGCGAGCTTCGAGCATTTGCTTGCGATACTGTTCGAGAAGTTCAGTCGATTCTTCCCTCTCTGAAGCAGCTGATTCCAGAGTGCTTCTTACATGATCTTCCCTATCTTGGACAGCTCGCAGGATAGGACCCCAGGCAAATCTTCTCAGAATCAACAATAGCAGGACAAAAACAACGATAGTCCAGATACTGAGACCGAGATTGATATCAAACATTTAATGTCTCCCCATGTCTTCTATGAACACCAGCGTCTCGAGATTACCCTATTGCAACTAGCACGAGTCCAAACAGTGCAGCACCTTCAATCAAAGCGGCCACAATGAGGGCTGCCGTCTGGATGTTGCCTGCTGCTTCAGGCTGACGGGCGATCCCTTGCGCCGCCGCTGCACCGATCTGTCCAATACCCAGACCGGCACCTATGACGGCACCTGCAATACCTAATCCCTTTCCAATTGCAAAACCAGCTTCAGGATTCGTGGCAGCTTCTTGCACAGCAGCGAGTAGTTCGTATGACATTTTCTTTCCTCTTTTTTTAGTGATTTAGTGAGCGTGACGGATTAATCCAATAAAAACAGAAACTAACATTGCAAAAATGTACGCCTGCAAGCAGGCGACGAAGACTTCTAAGATCATGATGGCCCCAACAGCCACAACAATCGCAGATCCAGTTAGGTAGCTTTGATAAACCAAAATCAGGCCCATGATGGCCAGGACCATGCTGTGCCCCGCTACCATGTTTGCCATCAGACGAACAGCAAGAGCAAAAGGCTTAGTGAGTTTTCCTATAGCTTCGACTGGGACCATGATCAAAAGTATGACCGGCTGCATGATTGTTGGCACACCAGGAGGCATGAAGAAGACAGTCTTCGCATATCCAGAAAAACCCAAAGATCTCATACCAGAAATTTCAACCGCAATGAAGCTAATGATAGCTAAAGCCGCAGTAACTGAGACATTAGAAGTGGGAGTAATGCCAAGTGGTGTGAGGCCGATCAAATTCATACCCAAGACAAAAACAAACAACGTCAAGATGAAGGGAGTGTAGCCATCCCCATCATGACCAATGTTCCTCCTGACTACCTCATTTCTAAAATAAAGGACCAACGCCTCTACTCCGTTAGCAAGCCCACTAGGTGCTTTTTGGGCATGACTAGTGGCTCTAAGCCTTCGGGCTATCGGGACAAGGCTGAGCACAAGCAGTAAACCAACGATGAGCATCACTAGCAAGTGACGGGTCATCGAAAAATCGATTGATAAGCCCCCTAGCTGGATTGGAGCCACACTTAGAGCTTCCAAGCTCCAATGACCACCCAGAAATTCGATTTCTTTCGCGTCGCCAATGTGATGTTGGATGAAGGAAGGTAGCTCCTCCATGGTCAGGCCATGCCCTGCGTCACTAGTGTGTGACTCTTCCTGGCGATTTTGATACCACGACATCAGCCAGCAGCTCCGATTCGATGATGAGAATCAAGAAACCTTGCTTCAGCCAAAACCAAGAGGAAAAAGCTTCCTACTAGAGATAGCAGGAATGACTCAATAGCTATGAAATCCATCTTTTGGGCCATCAAAGCCACGGCTAACACGACCGTAAACCTCAAACCCATCCCCGCTCCCCACCACACGAGAAAATTAGCACCAGGCTTCTTAGTCTGCATTAGTAGGAAAAAAGCGAATAGTTGCACTGGATATGCCACCAATAGGGCGAGTTCCACTCCTTCCCTATTCGGGCCGAGGAAAATGGCAGTCACCACATAAAAAAGGGTTACAATCAATAGTGCATCTAGCGAATACTGTTTCAATTCTTTCAACTTTGAGAGGTCCCCATCTCTAATCATTCTCACCAGAATTTATATTAAGGGCTTTGTAGAGCCTGTAAAAAGAGGCTCCTGCACCCAGGAATACTCCTACTGTTGTCATTAGAATCTCAGCACCGACAGAAACACCAATCTTATTTCCAATCCATCCAAACAAAGCTGCTGAGACAGCGAACGTCATCCCATGGCCAAGGAATTTAGCAGAATCAGCTCCCAGATTACCAGTTCTTTCGGGTTCCAAGCTCACCTCCATCCGCATTACGAACTTTACCACACGAAGGCCCACAAGTACCTAATTTCAGGCAAAATTTACGACTTTGTGAAAAAAAGATCAAGACCTAAACGGTACTCTTATTCGGAATAATAACACTTTAATCAACGCTTGACGTGGAAAGTTCATCCCGTCACTTTGCCTAGTGATTTTTTCTTCCTAATTGCGAGTGATCTCGCTCCGTAAAGAGGTATGAATTGCCCATGATATCGACTATGTTTATTCAATGAACTTGTCTACTATAACATCTGCTAACAACCAAGACTTAAAACTGCTTGAGCGAGCCGCTACTGTTAGCGAAGCACTCAAAACATCCATCGGCCAACAGATAGTTGGACAACACAAAGTTGTTGATGGACTCCTGACAGCACTGCTTGCTAACGGACATGTCTTACTAGTCGGTGTACCTGGCCTGGCCAAGACTCTCTTGGTGTCCACCCTAGCCAAGTCCCTTGATCTCGATTTTAGCAGAATTCAATTCACACCCGACTTGATGCCGACTGACATCACAGGTACCGAAGTGATTGAGGAAAACAAGGCCACAGGAGAACGAATCTTCCGTTTTGTTGAAGGACCTATCTTCTCTAACATTATACTGGCTGATGAAATCAATCGCACCCCACCTAAAACGCAAGCTGCGCTTCTTCAAGCCATGCAAGAACGGGAAATTACAGCTGCTGGTAACACTTACCCTTTGACTTTGCCTTTTTTTGTTTTAGCAACGCAGAACCCCATTGAGCAAGAAGGAACTTATCCCCTACCCGAAGCGCAATTGGATCGCTTTATGTTGCAACTTCAAATTGGATACCCGTCCCGCAAAGAAGAAGAAGAGATCGTATCACGCACCACTGGATCCAAAGAATATAAAATCGACCCAATCTTATCTCCGGCAGAACTGATAGAGCTACAACAATTGGTTCGCCGGATACCAGCCGCTCCTTCTTTGGTCTCATTCGCTGTCCGACTCGCTACTTCTACCCGTCCAAGCTTCAATGGTGAAAAATCCGTAGCTGACAGGTATATAAATTGGGGAGCTGGACCTCGAGCCTCCCAATATTTGGTTCTTGGTGCAAAAGCGCGAGCAGCATCTCGGGGTGAGCCTATCCCCTCTTACAAAGACATTGTAGCAGTGGCCCCTGCCATTCTGGGGCACCGACTGGTACTCAACTTCGAAGCCGAAGCAGATGGACGGACTACGGATGACATCATTACTGAAATTCTAGAAGAAGCTAGTAAATGGACATAGGTCCCTTTACTAGGACGCATCATTCTTTTTTGTCGAACACATCGAGACAGCGATGATGTGGATATTGGTTCTGGCAATTGCTATATCAATATTGTTTTCAGCTCTTCTTTCTGCTGCGGAATCAGCCACGCTAGCTATTCATCCTTCGAGACTCCGAACACTGAAAGACGAAGGATTTCGAGGTGCAACTTCTCTCGCAGCCCTTAAGGAACAACCCGATAAGATAAAATCATCTATTCTATTCCTAAATACCATCTTCAATGGATTGGTGATCGGGCTTTCAGTTATGATAGGTGTAGCGAACTCAGGAATGTCAGGTGGGTTCACAGGTCTAATAATTAGTACGTTGGTCGTAGCTGTCTTATGTGAAATCTTCCCTAGGTCAGTTGGCAAGGGAAAGCCGATACGAATAGCGCTCAAAATGGCTAAGCCGATGCTGTCCCTTCAGGGAGGAATAGATTTTTTTGTTACTCCCATACACAAACTCCTTTTGCCGTTCCTGACTAACGACAAAAACCAAGCATTAACTCAAGAGGAACGGAGTGTCAGAGAATTAACGCAACTAGGTCAGCGAGAAGGATTAGTCGGAGAAGAAGAGCATTTGTTGGTTGAGCGAGCTTTTCATCTGGATGAACTGACCGCGTGGGACATTATGACACCTCGAGTCGATATCTTTGCATGGCCAGACTCCCTATCTTTGGAGGACATAATAGGTGAATTAAGTAGTGTCCCATATTCCCGAGTCCCGGTATTCGGTGAAACTACTGATGACATTACTGGTATCCTATATATTCGAGAGGCATACCAAACATACGTCGCAGGGATGACGGACCTTACTCTAGCCCAATTGTCTCGTGACCCCCTTTTCCTGCCAGGATCTCTTTCTCTTACCAGCTTGCTCAGGCAATTTCAGGGACGACGAATTCATATGGGCATTATCGCTGACGAATTTGGAGGCACAGATGGCCTGGTCACTCTCGAAGATATTTTGGAAGAGTTAGTTGGTGAAATCGAAGACGAGACTGACGTTGCCGAAGCTGGCCTGTCCAGGCTGTCCAGGACTGAATTTATGGCTCCAGCAAGCATTGACTTGCGAGAAATAAATTACGCATTCAATCTGACTCTTCCCCAACTCGACCATCGCTCACTAAACGGGTTTATATTAGCGAAGCTTGGACATGTACCAACTGCGGGAGAAACTTTTGAAACTTCAGGGGTCTTGATTGAAATTCTAGAAGCCTCTGAAACACAAGTCATTTTGACTCGACTGACAAAACTTTCTCTGCAAGACAGAGATCACAACTCCTGACATCAAGGCTGAAACATTGGCTCTAATTCTTTCTTTTAATGGAAAATCTCCAAAGATTTCCAAATCTGCATTTATTGCTCCAACGGCCGTAATAGTCGGTGACGTAGAAATTGGAAAAAATGCCAGCATTTGGTTTGGAGCAGTCCTTCGCGGTGATCACCCAGAGCACAGTATCGTTATCGGGGCAAGCACAAGTGTACAAGAAAATGCTGTGGTCCACGTGGGAAGATCAGCACCCACCTTAGTAGGAGAGAATGTAACAGTAGGTCATGGAGCCAAATTCGAGAGTTGCTCTATCGGAGACAGAACCATAATCGGTATGAATGCTGTAATTCTACAAAATGTGATTATCGGATCCGAGTGTATAATTGCTGCTAATTCCGTGGTTTTAGAGGAAACACATATAAAAGATAGAAGTGTTGTGGCAGGTGTTCCTGGCACCATTAGGAAGACAATCTCTGGATCGTCTGCCCAATGGATGAAAGATGGAGGCGAACACTACGTGCACCTATCCAGAGCCTACATGGCGGAAGGCATCGGAACAGCACCGATGACCTGCGAGCTCTGTGGAGGGCCAACCCTAGAGCGTCACTGCAAAATTATGTGCCAAGTCTGTGGCTACCAAAGGGATTGTTCAGACCCTTAATGAAGCTTTGAATCTGGCTATTTATTAGCTAGTAGATACAATAGTGTAGATCCTGCCACCCCAGCGTTCAAAGACTCTACATTAGAGGACATGGGGATTGATATCCTCGTAGACACCTCCGAAGCACTAGGTCTGACTCCTTTCGTTTCGTTTCCGACTAGGAGGGCCCAAGGAGTCTGTACGTGGAATTC
This sequence comes from Longimicrobiales bacterium, assembly GCA_028822645.1. GTDB lineage: Bacteria > Gemmatimonadota > Gemmatimonadetes > Longimicrobiales > Gaopeijiaceae. The sequence goes on from JAPKDG010000019.1 coordinate 20,028, forward strand.
AGCGATGTCTTCCCCCCCCATATCAGCTGCAAGGACTGTTATAGAATGCTCTTGCAGCCAAGTTGTAACATTCTTCCATGATTCAGAAAATAAATGAGAGTGAAAGATAGTACCTGCCGAAGCTCTGACTACCTTGGGGTTCCAAAAATCAACAGTACCTTCAAGGCTGATGACCACGGAAATATCAAATGCCCTGGCTGCCCTAATGAGAGTCCCTAGATTTCCTGGATCCTGAATCCCATCAATAACGAGAACTGTAGATGTTGTTTCGACGGAGAAGCTAGACAGTCCATTCCTTGGTTCAACACATACTAACAAAACCCCTTGGGAGTTCTCAGTATCAGAAATAGTGTCCAACTCAGCGTCACTCACATTTCTTATCTTAGTTGAGCCATTGTCCAGAGTGGCTGCTAGTTGCTTACCCCTAAGAGTGTCACACAGTTTAGGGGATCGTACACAGAAAGAAACTTCAATATCAGCCGACAGTGCTTCATCAACTGTTCGAATTCCCTCAACCAATACTAATTTTTCCTTGGAACGCCCCCTAGGGCGCTTCAAAGTTAAAATTAATTGTTTTTCGCTCTTGCTTAGCATAGAATTTCCCGCGAGAGTGTGTACTTATGGATAACTCAATTCCTGTAGCATTGACAATCGCTGGCAGTGATAGTAGCGGAGGTTCAGGGATCCAGGCTGACCTCAAGACTTTTCAGATGTTTGGAGTCTACGGATGCAGTGCATTGACCTGTGTCACCGCACAGAACACCCAGGAGATAACTAGTTGCCAGTGTCTTCCCACCAAACTCCTACAAGATCAACTCGAGGCCATCCTTACAGACATCGAACCATCTGCCCTAAAGTCTGGCATGTTGGGAACAGCAGCCTTAGTCCAAGTAGCAGTAGACGTGATCAGCGGTAGTCAGCTAGAGAACTACGTTCTAGATCCAGTCATCGTCTCTACGAGTGGGCACCCTCTCCTCGATGACGAGGGTTGTGAGTTACTGCGGGACAAGCTCATCCCCTTAGCAACGATTGTGACTCCAAACCTACAAGAAGCCCGAAAACTAACTGGCTACGATATTGCTAGCCCGGAAGAACTGAAGGTGGCAGGTAGAGAGTTTCTTCGGATGGGAGCGTCCGCAGTCCTCATGAAAGGAGGGCACTTCAAAGGTGGTACAGCAGTTGACCTCTTACTCACCGATAAACTAGAAGAACTCTGGTCACGACCACTTTTGGCAACTACAGCCGGCCATGGTACTGGCTGCACCCTGTCCGCCGCCTTAGCAGCAGAACTAGCAAAAGGAACGGGGATCTATGATGCCACCGACAAAGCGATATCCTTTGTAAACAGAGCCCTCGCCACCTCTCCCATGTTAGGGAAAGGCTCTAGTCCCATCAACCATTTTGTCGACGTAGACCATAAATCTCCTGACTCAGAGTAAGACAGAAGTAAACATCTCCTGACTGTAGCCCACTAGTAATGAACCGCCAACCTTGATAGTCGGCGCTCTCAATTTTCCAGATGGACCCAAAAGAAGCCTTAAGAGTTCAGGCTCTTCGGTAGTATCCTTTGTCAGATCCAGGTCCACGATCTTACGACCTTTCGCCACATATATCATCTCAACGTCTTTCAGTACAGAAAGAGCATCCGATCCTTCAAGCGGCTCTTTGGTGGCATTTCGAACTAAACCATCAGAAATGTCATGCGTTGCAAGAAACTCTTGCGTACGTTTGCAACTGGTTCAACCAGGCCTATGGTATCTCCACTCCAGTGTCTTTGCCATTTCCACATTCTCACATTTAAGATAAAACCAAGGACGAGCAACGAACCAAGGATAAAACAACCTGCATTCAAGGGAAACCCAAGTAATTCTGAAATCAACCAAAGAGCTTCTATCTGTTTTCCAACAATCAGCTTAATTTATATAGGTATCATAAATTTAATATGGAGAGATTAAAGATGGTTCGAATCAAATGGGTGTTTCTTCTTGCTGTAGTTACATTGGCAATGCGGGTTCCAGCCTCAGGCCAGGACCTCAACCTCCGATCTGCATTATATGATTACAAATTGACCACAGTAGCCGAAGGACTGGTTAACCCTTGGTCAATGGCCTTCCTGCCCAACGGGGACATATTAATCACGGAGCGCCCAGGCCGTCTTCGACTCATACAAAATGGAAAACTTCTTCCTGAACCGATAACTGGAGTACCTGAAGTAGTAGCTCAAGGCCAAGGCGGTTTATTCGATGTACTCCTGCACCCTGATTTTGAGAACAACCAAACGATCTATCTAAGTTTTTCTAAGCCCCTATCTGGCGGTACCCAGTCCACTACAGCTGTAGTCAGGGCCCGCTTCCAAAACAACCGACTAACTGGATTAGATGAAATTTTTGAAGCAGTCTCCAGGGGACGTGGGCACTATGGTGGACGATTAGCATTCGATAGTGATGGCTATATTTATATCACAGCTGGTGACAGACAGGTACCATCTACGGGCGATCTCGAGGCACATCCCTCTCAAGACCTCTCCAATCACCACGGTGTTGTCGTCAGACTCCACGACGATGGAAGAATACCAGATGACAATCCTTTCGCAGGTCAATCGGGGATACTTCCCGAAATTTGGAGCTATGGACATAGAAATCCCCAAGGTCTCGCAATCGACAAAAATACCAACGATGTCTGGATTAATGAACACGGCCCCCAAGGAGGAGACGAGTTAAATTTAATCGCTCCAGGTCTTAACTACGGCTGGCCAGTCATAGGGTATGGGGTCAACTACAGCAGTGGCCTAGCTATCCACAAAGGTACTCACGACAAGGACATGAAATCTCCAAATCATTTTTGGATACCGTCCATAGCCACGTCGGGATTGATGATATACACTGGAGACCGCTTCCCCGAATGGAAGGGCAATATTTTTGTTGGAGGAATGGCTGGGCAACAACTAGCACGCTTAACCCTCCTTGACCAACGAATCGTAGAGGAGGAAACCTTAGTCAAGCAACAAGGAAGAATTCGAGATGTGCGCCAGGGCCTAGATGGTTACATCTATTTAGCTATCGAGGATAGGGGAGGCGCTCCTACTTCCATCCTCAGGATGGAACCTCTGATGGAAGAAATGCCTCGCTAACAAGTCAAAACATTAAGTGAGGGGCACCCTTTCTATAGCGACAGTTCCTCAGAATGACCTTTAAAATCAGGTTTGACCACATAATCCTTCCCAAGGTGGCAGTATACCCTGCCACCTTGACATGTTTTAACGGAAACACCGTCACTTTGGCCCTAAGATTGCCCCAAATTTTAGGCATGATCATTGCTCTATAACCGATACACACATCCACCTTATCCATGGGTGTAAAAATTTAGCCTCAAGGTCATAGTACGTTTAAATATAAGGAGCAGGTATGGGAAAAGTTATAGGTATAGATCTAGGAACGACCAACTCTGTAGTAGCTGTTATGGAGGGTGGCGAACCGGTAGTAATCCCCAATTCAGAGGGCGGCAGAACAACCCCATCAGTTGTAGCGTTCACCAAAGAGAAGGAACGTCTGGTTGGCCAAGTAGCTCGCCGGCAAGCTATCACTAATCCTGAAAATACTATTTTTTCGATCAAGCGATTCATGGGTCGGAAGGGATCAGAAGTGACTGAAGAACAAAAACTTGTTCCCTATACTGTATCCACTGATTCTAAGGGGCTTGTAGAAGTTACTATCCCCAATGGGGACGAAAGTCTCTCCCCTCCTGAAATTTCGGCCATGATACTTCAGAAAATGCGCCAAACTGCCGAGGATTATCTGGGGAGCAAAGTCGATCAAGCGGTTATAACAGTACCCGCCTACTTTGATGATGCTCAACGGCAAGCCACTAAAGACGCCGGAAAGGTTGCCGGACTAGACGTCCTCCGAATCATTAATGAACCAACAGCCGCTGCCCTAGCGTACGGACTGGATAAAGAGGCCGACGAAAAAATCGCAGTATTCGATCTGGGTGGAGGTACTTACGACATCTCCATCTTAGATTTAGGCGATGGAGTATTCGAAGTAAAATCCACCAATGGGGATACTCACTTAGGTGGTGACGATTTTGATCAGAGAATTATTAATTGGTTAGTGACAGAATTTAAAAAAGACCAAGGGATAGACTTATCTCAAGATCCTATGGCACTCCAGAGACTAAAGGAAGCAGCCGAAAAAGCCAAGATGGAATTATCTTCCACTCAACAAACAGATATCAATCTTCCTTTTATTACCGCAACACAAGATGGCCCAAAACATATGAACTACAGTATGTCTCGGGCTAAATTTGAACAATTAGCTGACGACCTGATCCAAAGAACGATACCTCCGATGGAAAAAGCACTTAGTGACGCTAAAATGAAGGCTTCGGAAATCGATCAGGTGATCCTTGTCGGTGGTTCGACCCGAATACCTAAGATTCAACAAATTGTAAAAGAATTTTTCGGTAAAGAACCGCATAAAGGAGTTAATCCTGACGAAGTGGTCGGCCTTGGTGCTTGCATACAAGGTGGAATTTTAGCCGGTGATGTCACTGATGTACTTCTACTGGACGTCACACCACTTTCACTCGGAATAGAGACTCTCGGGAGTGTGATGACTGCACTCATACCTCGAAATACCACAATCCCAACCGAAAAAACAGAAATTTTTTCAACTGCGGAAGACAACCAGACAGTTGTAGAAATCCATGTCCTCCAAGGTGAACGAAAAATGGCACTTGATAACAAGACTATTGGGAAATTCCAGCTGACTGGGATCCCTCCAGCACCAAGAGGAATGCCTCAAGTACAGGTGACTTTCGACATCGATGCGAATGGGATTCTAAACGTTTCTGCAAAAGATAACGCGACTGGTAAAGAGCAGAAAATCCGTATAGAATCTTCGAGTGGGTTGTCTGATTCAGAAATTGACAAAATGGTCAAAGACGCCGAAGCCCACGCCACTGAAGATGAAGAAATTCGGGAACTGGTAGATGCTCGCAATCAGCTGGATTCACTTGTTTACCAAGTAGAAAAAGACTCTTCCGAATGGGACGATCAGATTTCCGAAGAGACTAAACAGAGCCTCGAGGAATCCTTAGATTCGGCAAAAACTACTCTAAGCAATTCTGAGACCAACTCGAATGCAAACGACCTAAACACATCCCGTGACAATCTGATGCAGGCTTTCAGCACGGCAGGGCAGGAAATGTACGAAAAACAGGCCGCTTCTGCTGAGGAAGGCGAAGGTACACCTGAAGATCAAGACAAAGATGAAGATGAAGATGATGTCGTTGAGGCAGATTACGAAATAGTGGAATAAAACAAATAGAGGTACCTTAACTTTAATTCTGGACAACAAAATACACGAGATGGGGGACCGAAAGGGTCCCATCTCGTGTATTAGCTAAATTGCGACGAAAGATATGTTTTGATTAGAATCCTATTTAAGCACCAAAAGTGACGACAACATTAAGAGGACTTGACTGATGTATGATCCACTCCGGAAAAAATTGAAAATCGCCTTAATCACCGTTTTTAGTTGCCTTTCAGGACTAGGGATAGCGTCTGGGATAGGATGGACTACAGCACCTAGGAACGCCTTAGTCACCAGCAGTGAGGCTCAGATCCCGAATCAAGCCATACAACCTGCTTTGGATCTGAGCGATGCATTCGTGAACGTTGCTGAAACAGTGACACCTGCAGTGGTCAGGATTGAGGCACGAAAGCAAAGAGCTAGCCGCGGTAACCAAAATGTAAATCCTTTTTCTAATCCTTTTTTACGTCGAGAAGGAAATCCCCAGCCTCAACCCGACCAAGTTGCAGGTGGAAGTGGATTTATAGTTTCAGATGACGGATACATTCTGACTAACAACCATGTGGTGACTGATGCAACGAGCCTCACGGTATTCCTCCAAGACCGTAGATCATTTACCGCAACCTTGGTCGGGCAAGACCCATTTACTGATGTTGCAGTGATTAAGATTGAGGCAGAAAATTTGACCAAGCTTCATTTTGGAAATTCTGACAAACTTCGAGTAGGAGAATGGATCGTAGCTATTGGAAACCCTGGATTCGGAGGTACGAGCAGTCCCCTCGATTACACGGTAACTGTGGGTATAGTCAGCGCTATGGGGCGCCCCCTACAACTACTCCAAAGAGAACTCGCCCAAGACGAGGAAACCGCAATTAATCGTGGTTTCGCAATAGAAGATTTCATTCAAACTGATGCTGTGATTAATCCTGGAAATTCAGGAGGACCAATGGTCAACCTGAAAGGACAGGTAGTAGGCATCAATTCAGCTATCGCAAGTAGGACTGGCTTCTACCAGGGATACGGATTTGCGATTCCCATCGATCTCGCCCGTCGTGTCATGGAAGACTTAGTTGATTACGGTGCTGTGCGCCGGGCGTGGCTCGGAGTTGCCATGCGGCCCATTGACGCACTTTCAGCTGAAACTTACGGACTCCCTTCGATTTCAGGTGTTGAACTAACACTCATAACAGAAAATGGCCCAGCAGAAGATTACGGTCTTCAGATATATGACGTCATCACAGAAGTCGATGCTGTTCCTATCGGACGAGTTGGACAACTGCAGCAAAATATAGCCATGAAAAGGCCTGGAGATGCTATAAGTGTTAGGGTCTATAGAAATGAACGCCCCATGGATGTGAAAATCGTTTTGGGTCAAGCCCCACTACAAGCAAAACCAGAGATCGCCGAAGCATCTGGATCTGTACGTGAAGAGAGAATGGATGACAAATTAGGCCTGGCAATTGAAGACATGACCCCCGAAAGTGCCACTGCCTTTGGTTATGAGGACGTCTCAGGAGCACTAATCACTCGAGTAGCAGTGAACGGACCAGCTGCCCGACGAGGAGTAAGCCCAGGTTGGAAAGTTGTTGAAATCAACAGAAAACCAATCTCAGATTCAGAAGAAGCCTATGGTGCCCTAAAAGACCTAGGCAACGGAGACATAGTCACACTCCAGCTTGCAGCGCCGTCAGACACCAGGCAAATAATACATATTCGAATCCCCTAATAAACCTAAATAAACAGTATCATATCTAGGGCGTGCGCCTGCTTCTGTAGGTGTACGCCCTAATATTTATTCTCAACGCTCTGTTGAAGGTATTTTCCAGCTCAGTTATCTTTCTTGGCTTCCCAGTAGAGCAGATTCGGGTAGGTCTTGCGAAAGTGGCGGAACTGGTAGACGCGCAGGATTTAGGATCCTGTGGCTTCGTGCCGTGGGGGTTCGAGTCCCCCCTTTCGCACTGTCATTTTTTTGACGGATATAAATTAGAGTGTAGGAAAATGGAGATTCATGACTACTAAACAAGATGGGATAGATCTCTCTGTAGATCAAAGTGAAGGCTGTAAAAGGACTATACGGATCGGCGTACCCGTTCTCCGTATAAACTCTGTGAGATTAGCTATAGCAGAAAAGTTGGGATCCAAGCTCAAACTTCCAGGCTTCCGCAAAGGCCATGTTCCACTACACGTAGTAGAACAACGCTTTGCTGAGACTCTGGACAAAGAAGTTCTAGACGAACTAGTCCAAGTAACTTACAACGAAGCTCTTCGTGAAAGTAACCTTAGTCCAATCTCAGAAGGACAGATCAGTGACGTCAAGTACCTCCCAGGAGAGGAGCTCACTTTTTCAGCCTCATTCGATGTCAGGCCAGAGATAGAGATTTCGAGAATCGGAGGTTTTAAAATAAAGCAACCAGCTATAGATATAGAGGAATCTCAAATTGAAGAAGTTCTAGAACACCTCAGGAATCAAAATGGTATTTGGATCCCTCCTTCCACAGAAAAACCAATGAATGGAGATCTGGTGTCGGTCAAAATCATAAATACCACTGACAATGAAACTGAGACGACTCAACCGTATGAGTTTATTTTAGGAAACAACCACGCGTTGCCAGAAATAGAAGAAGGGATTAAATCACTCACGCCCGGAGGGTCTGACATATTCGAGATAACATTTCCAGAAGAGTTTGCCGACGAAGAACTCCGAGGGAAAGTGAAAAATCTTAATATTGCTCTAGAATCACACAAAACACTTGAAATCCCTGATTTAGATGACCAATTCGCTAAAAGTTTAGGTGAATTTCAAGACCTAGAAGAGCTTAGAGTTAAAATTGAAACCGATCTAAATAAAGAAGCCGAAGAAAGAAGAGACAATACAGTGAGAAGTAGGCTTCTCGATTCGATAATCGAGGCCAACCCATTTCCAGTGCCAGAATCAATGGTTGACCGTTACGTTGAATCGCTATTAGGAAATCCAGAGGAAATTAGCCAAGAAAAACTACTAGAGGCGAAAAAAGAAATCGAGCCACAGGCCACACTAGTAGTGAAAAGGGTGCTACTAGTAGATCGCATAGCTGAAATTGAATCTCTCGAAGGTACAGAAGATGATTTAGTAACACGCATAGATCAGATTGCTGAGCAAAGTGGAGAGGAAGCCCACAAGATCCGATCTAACCTTCAGAAACAAAAGAGACTGGATAATTTATTAAGAGAAATTACTGAGAATAAGGTGTTTGACTTCCTTACGACTCAGTCAGAAATCATTGATGAATAAAATACTTAAAAGGAAAAATAGAAAATGGCAATTTATCCTCCATATGTAATCGAGCGCACTAGCAGAGGCGAAAGAAGCTACGACATTTTCAGCCGACTCCTTATGGACCGGATCATTTTCCTCGGAACTGCGATCGACGACAATGTTGCTAATATTGTCATTGCCCAGTTGCTCTTCCTGGAAGCAGAAAATCCGGAGAAGGATGTCTATCTGTACATCAACTCACCTGGCGGAAGCGTCTACGCCGGGCTCGCTATATATGACACTATCCAACACATGAAAGCCCCCGTATCTACCGTGGCTGTAGGGATAGCAGCCTCTATGGGAGCGATCCTAGTCACTGCTGGAGAAACAGACAAGCGGAGTGCTCTTCCAAACGCTCGCATCATGATTCACCAACCATCTGGAGGATCTCACGGCACGGCTTCTGATATCGAAATCCAAGCCAAGGAGATCTTATCGACAAAAGAACGGCTGACCCAGATACTAGCGAAACACACTGGACAAAAACCCAATCAAATCAAAGAAGATATAGATCGTGATCGCTTTATGAGTGCCGAAGAAGCAGTCAATTATGGATTGATTGATCGGATACTCGAAGGCCCACTAAACATAAGACCAGAAACTGCCGCTAGTGATGATGATTAAAACTCACGGAAAGATACTAAGGGGTGTCAGGTATGCCTGAAAAATCTTCTGGTTTACAGTGTAGTTTTTGTGGCAAAACAAAAGAAGCTGTAAAACAATTCATCTCTGGTCCTTCTGTCTATATCTGTAACGAATGTGTTACGCTCTGCAATGAAATCTTAGGAGAAGAAAAAAGACGGGAAATTTCAGATACAACAGTTTTCTCCAGCCCCATCCCTTTAGAGACCAAGTCATTTCTTGACGAATACGTCATCGGCCAAGAATCTGCCAAAAAAGCTCTGGCAGTTGCAGTGTATAACCATTACCAGAGAATCAACCACGAAGGAAAATTAGATGAAGTTGAGATAGATAAAGCCAACGTTCTTTTCGTGGGACCGACAGGAGTTGGGAAAACGCTGCTAGCACAAACTCTCGCAAGAATGCTCCAAGTCCCATTCACTATCGCAGACGCCACTACCCTGACTGAAGCAGGTTATGTCGGAGAAGACGTAGAAAATATACTGGTCAGACTACTGCAAGCGGCTGACTACGATGTGGCCGCCTGTGAAAGAGGGATCGTCTATATTGATGAAATAGACAAGATCGCCAGAAAATCAGAGAATACATCCATCACCAGAGACGTTTCTGGAGAAGGAGTCCAACAGGCACTCTTAAAGATATTGGAAGGAACTGTCGCTTCGATTCCACCTCAGGGAGGAAGGAAACACCCACAGCAAGAATACATAAACTTAGATACAAAAAATATATTATTTATCTGTGGAGGAGCTTTCGATGGACTAAATGAAATCATCGACAATCGCCTTGGAAAAAGACAGATTGGGTTTGATAAGCAAGAATCAATTAGAGTCAAAGACATACCACTTTCCCAAGCCCAACCAGAAGATCTACAAAAATTCGGCCTAATCCCTGAACTTGTCGGACGGCTACCAGTAACCGTACACCTAGAGGACCTGGATGAGGAATCGTTGGTCAAAATACTATCCGAGCCTAAAAATGCTCTTGTAAAGCAATACACAAAAATGTTTGAACTTGAAGGAATCGGTCTTACTTTTGACAAGGATGCCCTCAGAGCAATTGCTAAAAAGACCAACCATCGTGGTACAGGTGCTAGAGGTCTAAGGTCTATCCTGGAAAATTGTATACAAGAGATCATGTTTGAAATACCCTCTCGAACGGATATAAAAGAGGTGGTCATAACTTCGGAATCGATAGAGAACGAGGGGGCAGTACTTCTCGTTTTAAAACCAGAGAACCAAGAAAAACAGGCTTGATCACTGCTGCGTCCTTCCTCTGATTCAACTTCCAGAGTAGGATAGCTTTGTCATGGCGACCAAGCCTTTTTGAAAGACATATTCTACGAGGATAGCGAATTTCCTCACTGGGAGTACGCATGAAGAAGCTGGTCCGCATTGATCAGACACACTGGGTTCCTTGTCAGATTCCAGTTATCACACTAAGAGATCTGGTTTTCTTCCCGAACTTAGTCCAACCGTTAATCATAGGAAGACCTTTCTCAATATATGCGCTGAAACATGCGCTGAACAATGAAGGATATCTCTTGTTCTTGACCCAAAAGGACAGCGAGCAAAATGACCCTGTAGAAACTGACTTGTACGGCATCGGTGTCATTTCAAGAATACTGGAAACCACTTGGTTGCCCAATGGTCATGCGGAAGTAGTCTTTGAAGGGATAGAACGAGCCAAATCTGAAACTCTAGATCAATCCCAAGGATCACTTGTAGCCACGATCAAACCCCTACCCTACATCCCTATAGGAGGATTGAACTCAAGAGAAAACACCATCGTTCCTATCGTTCACGAACTTTTTGAAGAATACAACAATCTAAAACAAGGACATTCCGAGTCATCAATTAAACCGATCCTATCTCCGAATGACACGGTACGAAGTGCTCTTCTTATGGCTCACAATCTCTCTCTCAGTCTGGGAGAAAAACAAGCTTTACTAGAGCAACAAAACGCCTTGACCTGCTATCAATCTCTTCAAGACATCCTTACAAACGAAATCAAATCTTTGAGAACTTTTTCGAGATCGAAAGACGAGCACCTCATTAGGGAACATCCCGACGAACCAATTGCTAGTCGAGAAACAGATGTAAAAGACACTCAAGGACAGATGTTCTCTATAAACGAAGAATGGATGGAATTATCAAGCAAAATAGCACTTGCTTCTTTACCCTCTAAAGTATCCGAGAGAGCCCGCCGAGAACTCGAACGCCTCAAAAAACTCGGCCCGATGACTCCTGAATCTGCAGTCATACGAAACTACTTGGACTGGCTAGTGGAATTACCCTGGACACCCAAGGCGCTGGAATCTTCAAACCTAGAATATGCCACAGAAGTTCTAGATGAAGCACATTACGGACTTAGGGACCTAAAAGATCGGATCCTGGATCATATAGCTGTCCTATCTCTGGTTGGCGAGTTGCGAGGATCCATAATTTGTTTAGTAGGCCCACCTGGGGTTGGCAAGACTTCACTCGGAAGCAGTATAGCAACTGCACTCGGTAGAGATTTTGTTCGAATCAGTCTGGGAGGAATTCGAGATGAAGCCGAAATACGTGGGCATCGTCGCACATATGTAGGGGCTTTACCGGGACGCATTTTACAAGGGATGAGAAACAGTGGGAGTACTAATCCTCTATTTCTTCTAGATGAGATCGATAAACTTTCAACAGACTTCCACGGAGATCCTGGATCCGCGCTCCTCGAAGTCCTTGACCCTGAACAGAACAAAACATTTGCAGATCATTATATGGAACTTGAATACGATCTTTCCGATGTATTTTTTGTTGCGACAGCAAATACTCTCTCTGGTATTCCCAGCCCTTTGCGAGATCGAATGGAAATCCTTCGTCTTCCAGGATATCTCGACACAGAAAAGGTCGAAATTGCACAAAGATTTTTGTGGCCTAAGCAAGCACGACTCCATGGACTGCCTAGTGACTTCGATCTAACCCAGAAGGCAACCCAGAAAGTAATAAGCGACTACACTCGAGAAGCAGGTGTTAGAGAACTCAATCGATGCATTTCTAAGGTAGCTAGAAAAGTAGCCAGAAAAATTGTAGCTGATGGTAGTACACAAGGCAATAAGACTATCCTACCAGAGGACCTCATTGCTCTTTTGGGTCCAGAAACACATTTCAGGCAATCTCTAGATGAAGGTGATCGAGTGGGGATGGCCAATGGACTCGCTTGGACTGAATCCGGCGGTGAAGTATTAGATGTAGAAGTCGCCTTGGTCCCTGGAACAGGCCAGGTACAGCTAACTGGAACGCTCGGCGACATCATGAAAGAATCGGCATTCGCAGCTGTAACGTACGCTCGCTCAAGGGCAGACCAATTAGCACTAGATCCTCAATTCTACAAGGACCTGGACATTCACATACATCTTCCCGAGGGCGCAACACCCAAAGATGGACCATCGGCCGGTATAACAATCGCAAGTGCTCTGATCTCAGCTCTCAGCAACACCCCCTCTTACAAAGATGTTGCTATGACTGGTGAAATCACCTTGCGTGGAAGAGTACTCGCGGTTGGTGGTTTAAAGGAAAAAGCCGTTGCTGCCATGAGAGAAGGCGTAACTAAAGTCATTTTTCCAGCGGCCAATCTGTCCGAGCTCTCTTCATTGCCTCCCGAAGTACTTGAATCTGACATAAACTTTATACCAGTGGAAACCATGGATGAAGTCATTCGAGAAGCCCTAACTCCACTAAAATCAGCTCACATTCCCATTCATAAGAGTCAAGGTGCTGGGAAAGCACATCAGGCTCAATTAAAGTGAAAATTCATGATATTGAGTTTTTGGGGAGTTTTTTTAGAATGTCTGAGACTCCCAAAACAAACCTACCTCAAATTGCATTCATTGGACGCTCCAATGTAGGAAAATCTTCTTTGATCAACCGACTTCTTGGACGACACAAGAAGAAGATAGCCCGTGTATCTGCTACCCCTGGAAAAACACAGTCAATGAACTTCTATAAGATCAATAATCTTTTTATTATGGTCGATCTTCCTGGGTGGGGCTATGCAAAGGCCCCTCTGACCTTACGCGAGAAATGGAAGAACCTAGTTAAACGATATATTTCTGGAAACAATAAACTGATGGGTGTGGTACACCTGATAGATTCCCGCCATCCGCCAACAGCAATAGACCTCCAATTGTTGGAACTCCTAAAGGTTGAAGGTTCACCGAGCCTAATTGTGCTCACAAAAATAGATAAACTCAACAGAATGAACCGTAGCCAATCCCTTCATTCAGCTACAAGAGTACTACAGGTAGAAGAAGATCAAGTCCTTCTAACTTCCTCTAAAAATGGAGAAGGAAAAACAGAACTTCTTGAAGCTATCGGAACATTGGTTGAATCCTCGTAGGGGATCTAATAAGAGGGAAACATATGCTCAACTGTGATAAGGTGAGGATTTGGGTTGATGCGGACGCAACTCCAAGACAAGTCAATACGATAGTAAGCAAGGCTGGAGCACGCTGTGAAGTAGAGGTTTTGTTCGTGTCAAACCATCGAGTTGACCTTCCTTCCAATAACCCTTACGTAAGTTTCGTCCCGGTCGGATCAGGAGAAGACGTAGCGGACGATTACATAGTGGATCATGTCCGAAGCGGAGATCTGGTGATCACTGCAGACATTCCTTTAGCTTCCAGAGTCGTTGACAAAAAGGTTTTAGCTATCAGCCCTCGGGGAAATGAGTATAATGAAGAGAACGTCCGAGAACGCCTCTCAATAAGAGATTTCCTACATAATCTAAGGTCGACCGGAGTCCAGACTGGCGGGCCAAAACCCTACGGAAGCACCGACAAAAAATCATTCGCAGCGACACTCGACCGACTTTTGACAAGAGCTTTATCAAAGCGCTAAGTGCATGGATGGGGGAGATGCCTAGCCCTTGAAGATCAAGTTTTATATATATTACCCCTCCACAGTAGATTTGGAGAAGACCCCTCGGGGTCCAATTCAGCCGTCCTCAAGGAATTTCTCTTCGCCGAGCTATTTTCTTGGGGGCGGCAATTTTCTTTCTACGACAAAGTTGTTTAAGCCCCCCATGAGGCACTACCCCGTGTAGTCATGGTAATAGCTAACAAGTAATACTTCTACAGTCCCAGTATTTTGCCCATCCGATTAGTGCCGTATACTAAATAGACACCTGACTAGAGCCCCTGTTGAATGTCCTTATTCTACCTGATATGAAACGCATACTTTCTGAACTCGACAAAATCAAAAACGTGAACCAAAAAGGCGAAGTTTTCGAGACAGATGATTACAATGAAGAGATTAAAACTGTGGTAGCCGAACCGGAGAAGCCTATGACCTCGCCTGATGATCGTCCGAACTCCTCAAGCTTGTCGGTCACACGACGAGCGTTTCTCGGGGCAGGAGCCGCAGCCGGAGTTACTGGTGCCTTAGGTACTTCTGAATGCACAGATAATGGGGTGTCCGAGTCCCGGCTTAACGGTTCAGCCTTCGGTGGCCGGCCCAACACAGTGGCGGACCTAGAGGACAACATTTATACGCGACTGCTGGGGGTCCGCCCTCATATTGGTGCGCACGAACACATTACAACGATGGGTGGCTCACGGATGCCACCGGAAGTTTTGGAAGCGATCATCGAAGCCAATGAGTATTTCGTCGACATGAACGAGCTAACCGAGGCCGCGGGTGCACGCGTGGCGGAGGTGATGGGTGCGGAAGCAGCGATCGTTACATCAGGAGGCTTTGCCTCTTTGCTGTTGGGGTCTGCGGCTTGCTTGACTGGTACCGACATGGATCGGATGCGAGCCTTGCCCAACGTCACGTGGGCACGCCGCAACTGTTTGATTCAAACACCCCATCGGTTCAGCTATGACCATGCCTATCGCGCGGCTGGGATGACCAACGTGTATGTAGACTCTCGGGAGGAATTTATCAGCCGAATCGATGCGTCGGTCGCGATGCTTCCAGCACTGTCCGCGATTGAGCGAGGAAGCCCAATCGCTCCACCGAGGTCTATGGAGCGTTCATCTCCTACACCTGATACGGTAATTCTTCCTGAAGAAATGATCGACATCGGTAAGCAGCACGATGTGCCGGTCATGATTGATATGGCCTCTGATCTCCCACCTTGGGAGAATCTAAGGCGTTTCATAGATCTTGGTGCAGACCTAGTTGTGGTTAGTGGTGGCAAGGGAATCCTGGCCCCTCAGTCCACTGGAATCCTGGCAGGCCGGGCCGACCTTATTGAGGCAGCTCGCATGCAAAATGCGCCCAACGACTACATCGGGCGTGGCATGAAAATTGGGAAAGAGGAGATCATCGCTCTTGTGGTTGGGCTCGAGCGAGCAGTGCGTATAGACCAGACAGCTGAAGTCGAAGTTTGGAATGCCCGAGCTCGGTGGCTTGCAGAAGAACTGGCTGTTATTCCAGGTGTGGTCGCGCGTTACGCGATGAACAATGGTGGCTATGCAGATGTCGACCTTGAATGGGATCAGTCCGTGATTCCAGTTGAGCCCCGTGAATTCAAGCGGATTCTGCGTGAGGGTACACCGAGTATCGTCTACGACGGCATGACCGTACGCACCCGCCAACTCCGTCCGGGCGAAGAGATGCTGGTCGCTAATCGACTCAAAGAACTCCTTACGGAACTAAGTTTATAGGCTGCCTGGCGAGCATACGCCTCGTACTTCTTTATGACTTCGGCCGTGATTGCTCCGTGCCCTAACCCCGGCCCTCCATTTTCCATTTGTATGAATCCTGCACGATTAGGTGCCCAATTCTCATGTCTCTACCAGTCCTAAATCAAGGATAAATATTACACGATTTAAGTTTTTTCACTCTCTTTTGACTGCGATTGCTTTCACTTCGAACCTGGCCCCGAAAAGTAACTGTCCCGATCCTACGAAAGCCCGAGCAGGAAATTCTTTCTCAAAATAAGTTCTATAGACTCCGTTGAAAGCGTCATAATCGGACACGTCAGAACTGAAAACATCGACATATACCAAGTCATCCATAGTCATGTCCGCTGCCTCTAAGCTAGATTGTATATTATCTAAAACAATTCGTGCTTCGGTTTCAGCAGTTTCTGGAACTTGCCGGTTCTCGTCCAAACCCAGCGTTCCAGATATGTACAAAGTAGAACCAATCTGCACAGCCCCGCTGAATGGAGGGACACTAGCATCTCCTGGAGATCTGGACGCAACACCGGGCGCAACATAAGATCTGGCTTCTTGGGAAGATTCTTCAGACGCACCAAAATCAGGCTGATCCATATTAACACAACCAAAAACAGCAAACATCATGATATGAATTCCTAATAATCTCATCGTCAATTCCTCTTGAATTTTAATAGGGCTAGAACCTTCCAGTCTTTTGGGACCATCCTATCTCTCCTTTCCTGACAGGTAGCATCTTTTGGGTTGGACAGCTGCTTACAGTTCATAAGTATGTATTGATTTTTAAGTCGTTGTAATACATGAGTTTCTGGTTGAACCTTGGCTTACCTTTTTTTTTCAGTACACACTCTGGTACACACTTAGATCAAAAAAACCTTATTTCATCAGTAGTTTAGATCGTACCCAAAGTAAGAAATTCTACCAATCCTGCCAATGCCCCCCTCTCAACCAGAAGTATGGGGCGTATCTGTACTAGATCGGCACACACTAC
>JAPKDG010000058.1 GCA_028822645.1 Longimicrobiales bacterium
AACCGGCGACCCCTGCCTTGCAAAGGCAGTGCTCTCCCAACTGAGCTATGGCCCCTCTGTACTGTAAGATAATTAGGATTCAACTTTTCTAACAGACAACTATGAAATGGTTCTTACTGTTTTTCTTTTTTAACAAAATCTCAGTAGATCTCAGTCGTAGAATTTCAGAGGACAGAGCTCACTGAGACGACTCTTCCTTAAGCTGTCTTGCTATCCAAAATGTGCGAAACACCGAAGTTCCGATGGTCCCGATACTCAGAAGACCTAGTAGAGGAATCAAAAGAAACCCAAAACTCTGGCCAGAACCCCAGGCCGCTGAAATAGTAGGATCCAGAATGCCACCAAGCCCTATTAAGAGCAATCTCTCTGCACGCTGCATCAAGCCTAGTTTACAAGATACCCCCAAACTTTCCCCTCTTGCCCGTGTATAACTCACTAGTACTGATCCTCCAAGGCCAATACTAGCAAATAACAAACCTGCCTGTGAGTCTCTGAACAAGTAGATCAAACCGCAAAACATTCCCACTTCTGCAAACCTGTCCAAGGTAGAGTCTAAGAAAGCACCCCTCTTGTCAGCTATTCCCAATGAACGAGCAATCCTCCCATCTAAAACATCAGCAATTCCACCCAATAAAATACTCCATCCACCTAACGCCAGATGGCCACTGGCGAAAGCTACTCCACTCAGGACACCGAATAACACACCTAGCAGGTTAAAGGACAACGGCCCCATTCCGATTAATATCGCAAACCTTCGCAATGGATCTACGAACCAATAGAACCAGTCTCTCAAAAAACCCCCTAACACAAAATCGCCACGACTTTGACTTTCTAGGGGATCAAAAGATTTATATTTCTCAGTTAGGACCCAAATCAACATTGAAATAGCAGATAGGGCTAACACTCCAAGTAGTATTCTCAGTCCCAAGTCAACTCACTCCTTGATCAGTGTCTGCTGGAAATTTTTCGCTGGGTTCACTTTCCAGTTTCGGCCGATTCCAGAACACGAAAAGAACCCGCGGCCATAAAAACAAAATTGGTAGCACTTTTTCTATTTTAGTGAGGCGAATTTTTTTTCCCGTCCTCCTCTCTACTTTCCTGACAATATATGAAAGCCACCCTTCAAATGTCACCACATGTTTCAACCAAGAAAGAGTTACTCTGAGCTTCGATATTTTGAAATACAGCAAACGTCTCAACCTGATACTCTTAGAAACTGGCAGAAGAATCCTATGACTATCCCCTTCCCTTGCCACTTCCCCGGTGACTTCAGCCCTAGCCAATACTTCAGAGTAAAGTTCGACCAACTCTTCTTCCTGTGCAAGAAAAATCGCATCTGAGCGCCCAGATGATTCAGGACGATTCTCACTTCGATAGCAAATCCTAAGCATCTCACGCGCTAAAGCTGCCGCATTGAATGGCTGGTCAATCCACAAGGTGGCCCAATTGATAACTCCATATCTAGCGACCCAAAGGTTCTCTTCTACCCATGCTTCGACTAGGTCATTTCTGCTATAAACCACCTGAACTTTTTGCATCATTCTTGAAATCATGAAATGATCCCTTGTCCGATCAATTCTTAGAGATTTTTCAAAGTCCGACCTATCGATGACAAGACACTTCGCGAGCGGCCCTTCTTCCCCCTTAGGAGCTAACCGTATCACAGTGGGCGGCAGAAAATTGCTGATAATAGTCATTACGATTGGCGGCCTATGTATTAAATTCGCCGAGCCCAACACATTGTAAAAATTACTATAATCATCAACTATTAAAACCAAGTCGTAGGCACTATGTCGACCTGGAGTTGCCCCCAAGAGATGTGATCCGTAGAGGATAATCGCTTCTAAGTGATCGCTAGCTACATCAACTAAGGAAGGTACAAAAAGATCCTGTACCGGCCCTTTATGGCCCATCACAGTCGTCTTTTCAAGAATCTACTCTTCCCCAACATTCGCCTATTAAAAACATAGATGCCCGATGCTCCTTATTATAAACCAACCTTGTATATTTTCAGCCCTTGATTCCCCTATCACTTGTTGACACTCACGTTTTCAAAGCCTGATATTATACTGGCTCTTTTGAATTATTTCTACTATGTAGTAACATACTATCATCACTGTCCTGTAAGGAAACAATGACAAATGCAGTTAACTAAATATGGTTTTGAAAACGCAGTGGGCGGTTTCTTTGAAATGCCCACGAATGATGCAACGAAAATTCTTCCGAAGCACTTGCAACCTCTTGAAGTCCAACACCAGAGAAGCGTGCTAGCTATCACTGCATTCAAGTTCACCGAGACTGAAGTGGGCTCCTATAACGAGATAGTTCTGTCGGTTATAGTTCCTCCAAGGATAGAGCCAAATAAGCCAATTCCCAACGCGGCCTTCTACCCATTTATGGTCGGAGTGACAACTGCAGAATCTCGCGCGCATGCTATAGAGCGCTGGCACCTTCCACACTACATGCAAAATATCGATATGGACTTCTCTGAATCTGGGCAGAGTCTTCTTGTGCAGGTTCATGAAAAAGAAAAGCCCATCTTGGATATGCGAATCACAGATTTTTCAAAACAGCCAGACACCTTACTTTTTAACGCCTTTACCACTGATAGAGAAGAAAAATTCAAAGTCAACATCTTCATGCAAGGGCAACATAGTGAGCATGAAGAAGAAACTGGGTCCTTAAAGCTTTATCCTCATGAGATGACAGAGGGACTCGACCTAGATGACATATCCACTGTCCCTTTTAGGGAGCAATGGTTCCAAGGAGGCCAACAGACCTTTGAGGAGCTCGAAACAATCTGAGCCCCTCAAAAGGCCTAATACAAAGAATTGGGGTCTCTAAAAATGAGACGTAGTAAGCCAGACGTCGGACCGTTGCCAAGCCTCCACAAATGCTCTTAAAGCCTCATCTGCAGGGCCTCTTTTTCCCTGACTTCTAAGAGCCTGTTCCAGGCCGAACAACGACCATCCATTATGGGGATGATCCTCTAGGGCCAATTTGTAAACTTCCTCTGCCTCAGCAAATCTTTCAGCCTCTATCAAAGCAGAACCCAGCCAATCACGCACAGAGAAGTTCAACGGCTCTGGTTCATCATACTCTAATTGATCTTCTAGCTCCACAGCCTGTTTGAAAATTTCTATAGCTTCTCCCAGTCGACCTTCCTCTCGAAGCATTTCTCCTTTTAAAATTCCTCCGACAATTGCAAGCATATCTTTCGCAGAATGTTGCCGAAAAATCGCTCTCTCCGATGCCCCTTCTGCTCCCAGTTCTATCTCATTCAAAAATTGACTCGCTTGCTCCACATCTCCCGTCTTCAGATGCGCGTATCCACGCCCGAAGTCCCAAAATCCCTTGAAGATTGGATTTGGATCAGGTTCTCCCTGCATCTCTAAGATTTCTTTAAATCTTCCAAAACGAATCTTTGTCAAAATCTCGTATGTAGATGTTCCGGTTAGTTCGTCGTAATCTTTCCCGGCCTGCATTGCCACTGCGCCTTGTCCGTCATTCGAAGCAGCGAAAAGCAACATATGAAGATTATGACTGGGATAGATGGCAAAGCCCTCCCCAATAGCAGCTCTCTGATCTGAGTGCCATGCAAGAGTGTTCGCACGGACACCCTCTGCCCAACGACCTACTCTATTCCAGGTGTGGGATGGCATATGTTGGATATGGCTGGCCCCCGGAATTTCATTTCCTAAATATTCTGCACATGCTTCTGCCTTATGTGGTTGGGTCGTAGACTCAGTTGCATGGATATAAAGATGGCAGTTACCAGGGTGTCGTATATCTTGATCGAGAACGTCCTCTAAAACCTGATGAAGAGCCTGCACTTCCGGTTTATTAATGTTCCGGTAACCTCTTCTCGGCTCTAATAAAAAAAGAGATTCTGCGTACAAGAATCCAACATCTAAATCAGTCGGATATTCTGCATAGACATCGGCCATCGCTTCAGAATAAAGAGTGTCAACAGCGATCTGAGGACTCCTATCTGTACGGCCAACATACCTTACTTCCATAGCCCCAATGAGAGCTTTCTCGACTCCACTCGCATCCTCAGCCAGCCTTCTGGCCATCTGAATCGCCTCTTGAGCTCTGGGTAGGTCTCCAGGACCCATAGGTCCATTAAGATAATGGCCCCAAGCCCAAGCTTCCCCAAAATAACACATTGAACAGCTGGGGTCCTTCTTTTGAGCTTCCCTGAAAGAACGAGCGGCATCTTCAGGTGTAAAAGCGTACATCAACTGAAGCCCCTGGTTAAAAAAAGCTTGGGCCTCTACTACATCCGTAGTGACTGTCCTGGTTAGGGGTCCGAGACCTTTTTCAAACAACTTCATTGGTTCTTGGAAACTTTGCGGTAGTTCGTCGGAAGACATACCCATGTTCATTTGAGCTGACAGGGATTTGTTCGACCCGCCAAAGACACTAGTCGTGACAATGACCAAAGTACCAAATAAGAATCTTGACCACATAATTTAAAATCTCCTTAAAATTCAGGACTATTCAAGCTATCTTTAAATGTATATCAGTCCATTAGCTAATAACAACTCTAATAGCCACGAGAAGATACCGACAACAATGGTTAAGTTACCTGTCCTTCGATTTCTACCATGGACAATAATAGAAACATTTTTTAAGATCCCTGAGCGTAATGTTTTTTACAGACCCCTTACGACAAACAGCCCAATGAACGGAGCCGAAAAAGTATGATTTCAGCCAGAGGAGTCACTAAGCACTTTGGTGATTTGACCGCAGTCGAGAGCTTAGATCTCGAGATTGGACGAGGAGAGATTGTTGGATTCCTCGGTCCCAATGGAGCCGGAAAAACCACCACTATGAGAATGCTAACTGGTATATTAGAACCTGATCAAGGTGGCATATATTACGATGGACAGCTGATCAGTGAAGACCTTGAAGCTGCCCAACAGAGAGTCGGCTACCTGCCAGAGTCAAATCCTCTCTACACAGACATGCTCGTCGCCGAGTATTTGGAATACGCCACTTCGCTGAGAGAAATGAATCCCAAGGATGCCAGATCCGGTATTTCTGATGCGGTAGATGAAACTGGCATTTCAGAAGTTTTTTTTCGCCCCATTTCTGAACTTTCTAAAGGCTATAGACAGAGAGTTGGTTTGGCAGCAGCCATTCTCCACCGTCCAGAAATCTTAATTCTTGATGAGCCAGCTGAAGGTCTCGATCCCAATCAGAGGGTCGACATTAGAAATCTAGTCAGCAACCTCGGCCAAGAAAGAACCGTCCTACTAAGTAGCCATGTAATGCAAGAAGTCGAAGCTACCTGCAAGAGGATTTTGATAATTAACCGCGGTAAACTCATCGCCGATGGCAACGTCTCTGACTTGCTGAAGACTGGGAAAAGGAGATCTGAATACACCGTTGAAGTAGCAGGTAATGGTGTCATTGAAAAACTAAGTGTACTACCCGGAGTCGATGCTCACGGTGTCGAAGAAATGGATGGACGAACCCGAGTCTCCTTATCAGTACTAGGAGATGAAGAACTCCGTCCAGTTATTTTCGAACTAGCTCAAAAAGAAAATTGGATCTTGTGGGAACTCCACAAGAATCAAATTTCTCTAGAACGCCTTTTCAGAGAATTGACTGATGATGAGGAGATATCGAAATGAAAAGGACTCGAGTAGTCGCACAACGCGAAATTAGGAATTTTATTGACCATCCTACGGCCTATATACTCATGGTTGCATTCTTGGGCCTGGGCTTGTTCTTGACATTCCGATCTGTGTACGCATTAGGCGTTGCTAGCCTCAGGCCACTCTTTGATCTTCTTCCCTGGCTTTTCGCTGTCTTTATCCCAGCTATGACCATGCGATCTATTGCTGAAGAGAGAAGGACAGGGACTATAGAATGGTTATCTTCCTATCCATTGAGCGAACTAGAAATTTTGTCAGGAAAATTGATAGGGAACTGGGTTTTTGTAATACTATCTCTGGTTGGCACCCTTCCCATGGCACTAGGCGTCTTGCTTGTTTCTGAAGCTGATCCTGGAATCATGCTTGCCCAGTATATTGGAGCCTCTCTACTTGCCCTTCAGGGCGTAGCCATCGGTCTTTGGGCGTCGACAGCTACAAAGAATCAAGTCACCGCCTTTATTCTCGCCACATCGGTTTCGTTTGCACTGGTCTTTATTGGGACACCAGTTGTTTTGTACGGATTGACACCTCTAGTAGGAACTGCTTTGTCACGTTTGTCAGTCATGGGACATTTTGAAAACGTTGCTAGGGGAGTGATAGACTTGAGAGATGTAGTCTATTTCATCTCGACGGCAGGATTATTTTTAGCTATGGCAGTTGGCCTTTTAGTCAAGCAACGACTTAGCGTACACAGAGAATCTTTCGGCCGCCTCAGGATCGGAATAACTATTTCACTCGGCATAGTATTGGTAGCAAACCTCTTAGGAGGACGCATCCCTGGGCGCATCGATTTAACTAAAGAAAATCTATACACGCTGTCATCTGGAAGCAAAGAAACTCTCAATAATCTCACCGACCTGGTCACTCTCAAATTGTTCATCTCTGACGAACTACCTTCCGAACTCCAACCAACATTAAGGGATGTTCGCGACCTCATCAAAGACTTGGATCGTGCCGGAGGGACTAATTTTGTGGTAGAGAATCTAAACCCTAGTGACGACCTTGAAATAGCAGCTGAGGCAAGATCCTTAGGTATCATCGAAAATGAGTTCAACGTACTAAGAGATGATGAATTTGAGGTACGACGTGGATGGTTCGGACTGGCTCTACTCTACGCGGACAAGCAGGAAGTTATCCCGTTTATTTCTGGCACCGCTGATTTAGAGTTCAGGATTGCTTCAGCGATATCCGTTATGACAACCGATGACAGGCCGAATATAGCTTTCTTAACTGGATTTGGTGCCTTGGGGGAAACAAGCTTTCCGTCTCTGACACGAAGTTTAATGGAAAGGTATGAAATCACCTCTATCGACTTGTCCATAGACCAGATGGAGCTCAATCCCACTAATACAGACCTAGTGCTACTGGCAGGCCCAAAAGAAGCTATTCCCGAAACAACAATTGAAGAGATCGAAAATTTCATCTCCAAAGGAGGCGGAGCTTTGATACTTGTAGACAAGCATCAGGTATCAGCAGAAACCCCTACTACCAGCCTAGTTACAACGGGTCTTGAAGGATTTCTAGAAAAACGAGGGATCGGCATCGATGCAGGAATGGTACTGGATTACGGTTCCAACTCAAATATACAAATGGGACAACAGGGCCTCTTCAACGTGGTGCGCCCTTATGCCCTTTGGCCCATAGCCCTTAAGGGACAACTGCACGCTACCACCCGAGACCTCAATGGATTAAGCGTTGGCTGGGCTACCGCCCTTACGGTGTCAGACAGCGTGAAAAACATCGAACGGCTCTGGATAACAACTGAAGCTGGGGGGATACAACCTCCCAATTCCTTGATCATGCCAGACGCCCTCCTACAACCCAACCCCGATGGGTTTCAGACTGTAACCCTAGCCGTAGCACTCGGTGGAGAGGACCCGGAAGTTTCGAACCCTAACCCTTCAACCGGTCGAATTATTATTGTAGGTGATGTTGATTTCTTGGAGGAATCATTCCTGCAAGCCAATCCAGACAACCTTATCTTCACCGAAAATGCAATCGACTGGCTCGCTCAAGATGAATCGCTCATATCTATACGTTCTAAAACAAGAACGCCCCCGCAAATGGTTTTTACCTCTGATTTTCAAAAATCTGGGTTAAGGTGGGGCAATCTTATTGGAGTACCTTTAGTTGTTGTGATTCTTGGAATTCTAAGAATCACAGGACGCAAACGTAGGGCAAAAGTTCGTTGGGGAGATTTAATAGCATGAGCAAAAAGACTTTGAACAAAATTGTAAAACTTTTTTTAGGAACAACTCTAATCTGGATAGTACTCCTCTGGCTAAACAACAGAAATCCAAGTTCTGATGCTGTGTCTAATAGTGTCAAAGAGGTTTTTGCCCTTTTTGATTCTACAGCCGTTAGGAATTTAAAGATCACAAGCCCAGGCGGTGGTACCACCGAGCTGACCTATCTGGATAATACTTGGGAAGTTAATGGCTACTCTCTAGAAACTGTATCTTTAACCAAACTGTGGGACGCTATTAATGAGAATGATGTAGGTAATATAGTCGCGACTAATGCAGAGAATCATAGACGAATGGGCTTATCACTAGATAGCACTTGGTCTCTGGAAATCACCGAAGATGATGACCGCCAGTCCACCATTTTAGTAGGAAACAGTGGGCCGATTTTTCCAAGTGTGTTTGCCAGAATTGAAGGTCAAGATGAAGTAGTAGTAATCTCCGGAGAATTACGTAGTGCTGTGGCTCAAAGCCTAACAGAATGGAGAGACAAAACCATCATCACTACTGATACAGCGACTGTACAAAGTATTCTACTAGAGTACGGTAATGAGACCCACAGTTTAGAAAGATCAGATACAATTTGGACGATAGGTCAAGAAGCAGTGGACCAAGCCGCGATAATAGGCATCACCTCCGAGCTTGCAAATATGGAGGCGGTTGGATTCCTTGACGAGAACGAAATACCCTCCGATCTGAACCGCAGGCGTATAACAGCCATGGATGATTCTGGAAACATTCTAAATCAACTTGTACTTTCTGGAGAAGGGACGACTCGACATGTCCAAAGCCTCAAAGATGACGTCATCTTTGAAATCCCTAGCTGGAAATTCAGCAGGATCGTTCCAGATATTTTCATGTTAATCCAAGATAGTCCCTTAGATGCTGAAAGGAATTAGTTCTGTTTGAGAATCTTTAGGATCCTTGGCCTTCTAGGCTTATTTCTATTCGCGGATTCTTCGCTTGCAAAAACAACCTTCGCCCAAAATCAAAGCGGGATAACACCTGACTCTTCGGCCCTTCACCAAAAGGCCAAGAATTTACAAGCTCGTTTTGAACGATCAAGAAACAACCTCATCACGCCCCAGTTTTCCAGGCTCAGGCTAAGTTGCGATGAAATCATAGGACGCTTCTGCTTCCGACACGAAAACTGGGATGAAGACCCTACTTGGGAAGTGATGGAAGAGGCCATCCCGATTGGAATGGCCCGGGCCGAACTCCTCGGCGAATTTGCAAAAATCAGTACGATCATACCAGGGGATAGCTGGTTGCTAGGGCAACGGATCCACTATTTGGCAGAGAATAGTGACTGGCGACGAGCCGAAGAGGTACTAGGTCAGTGTCACACTCAAAATTGGTGGTGCACCGCTCTTCTCGGTTTCCTTAAACATTTACAAGGCGACTGGTTAAAAGCCACTCAATACTTTGACTTGACCTTCAGTCAAATGCCGTTGAAGGATGAGCAATTCTTCAGATCCTTAAGATATTTGTTAGAGTCTGAGTCTCAAGAAATCTTAGATAGTTCGAGCGATCCTAAATCATTCAAGAAGCTTTTCTGGCTACTCTCTGATCCTCTCTATCTCGTGGACGGAAATGATCGGATGACGGAGCAGTATGCACGTACAGTCTCGGTTTATCTGCGTGAACAATCCGCTAATCCTTATGGAATAACATGGGGAGATGACCTGGAAGAGCTGATGATACGCTACGGCCCTGAAAAATCTTGGGACAGAGAGCAAAGGCCACCTGACGGATTCTTAACCGATACTCGTAGTATCGTAGGTAGACACCACCCTAAAAGTCAGGAGTTTCTTCCACCCACATCTGTCTTGAAAAATCCCGTTATGGTTG
>JAPKDG010000059.1 GCA_028822645.1 Longimicrobiales bacterium
AGTTGGTTAGAGCGCTACGTTGACATCGTAGAGGTCACAGGTTCGAATCCTGTCGTGCCCATTTATCCGCCTTCAGAGGGATAGGCTGGTTTGGCCAAATGGATTGGGGCCGTAGCTCAGTTGGGAGAGCGCAGCGTTCGCAATGCTGAGGTCAGGGGTTCGATTCCCCTCGGCTCCATTTGTCGCCACCTTAGCTCAGTTGGTAGAGCACGTCACTCGTAATGACGGGGTCGTCGGTTCAATTCCGACAGGTGGCTTTGCCCCGTGGTGTAACTGGCAACACGTCGGATTCTGGTTCCGAAGAGTCTAGGTTCGAGCCCTAGCGGGGCAATTGGTTAATGTTGGAGGGATGGCCGAGTGGCTTAAGGCGACGCCCTGCTAAGGCGTTGGACGCAAGTCCGCGTGGGTTCGAATCCCACTCCCTCCGCTTTTTGTGGTAGATGGACGGGTGGCCGAGTGGCTTAAGGCGCATGATTGGAAATCATGTGGGTTAACACCTTCGTGGGTTCGAATCCCACCCCGTCCGTTTTAGGGTAAATCCCTGTGAGCGATTTCTGACATCGGTCAGCAGCTTGAAATCGACTGGAGATCGGGGCGTGGCTCAGCCCGGTAGAGCGCTGCGTTCGGGACGCAGAGGTCCCCGGTTCAAATCCGGGCGCCCCGATTTGAAAGTTGTGAGCGATGGAATCAGGAAACGTGAAGGAGCCGTCGCATAACTGGTATTGCACCGGTCTCGAAAACCGGCGCCCGAGAGGGTGTGTGGGTTCGAATCCCACCGGCTCCGTTAATGAGTCAGCAACTGTTGTCCTCAAAATAAGGAAGAAATAATGATCCGTTCACTATCCGAAACTCCCATTAGAATGTGGTCAACTTGCTGGGTGTGGCTAGGTTTTTTGGCAGTCGCAGGCTGTGGCCCAGATACCCAGATGCCCGTTATCTCTGCGACTCAAAATGTGAATCAATATGATGTCGTGATCGTGAATGGGCGTATTGTGGATGGTACTGGCAATGGATGGTTTTACGGTGATATAGGCATTAAAGACCAGAGGATCGTCGAAATGGGTCCTCGAGGAACGTTGAGCACAGCTACGGCGACAGAGACCATCGACGCTGCTGACCACGTTGTGGCACCTGGGTTTATCGACATTCAAAGCCACTCCCGCTACGACCTCCTATACGGAGACAGTAGGGTGATCAGCAAAGTGACGCAGGGAGTGACTACGGAGATTATGGGTGAAGGGTCAAGCTCTGCCCCGATTAACCCGAACAGAGAAGGCGGAGAGGACGAAGAGTTTTTTGAGGCGTTCTCAGGAGAAAGAGGGTTCGATGCGTGGCTTCGAGCCATGGATGATCGAGGAACTTCGGTTAATCACGGGTCATTCCTGGGGGCATCAACCGTACGCACTTATGCAATGGGCTCCCGTATGGGAGTCGCTCCGCCAGTTGCTCTGGATACCATGAAAGCAGTGGTACGGAGAGCGATGGAAGACGGGGCTTTTGGAATCGCATCCGCTCTTATTTATCCTCCAGGAAATTTTGCGGGTACCGATGAATTGATCGAGATCGCATCTGCTATGAAACCCTATGGAGGGGTCTATATCACTCACATGCGTTCAGAGGCCGACCAGTTTCTAGAGGCGATTGATGAGGCAATCGAGATCGGAGTCGGCGCAGGCGTTCCTCTGGAGATTTACCATTTGAAGGCTGCCGGCCGTCGAAATTGGTATAAAGCAAGTCAGGCGATCTCTAAAATCGATGAGGCCAGGGCAGCAGGAGTAGACGTACAGGCGAACATGTATCCTTATACGGCGGGTGGAACTGGACTGACAGCATGCTTTCCGCCCTGGGCGTCTGCCGATGGAAAACTCTTCGATAATCTTGCCGACCAAGAAGTAAGAGACCGGATCCGAGCTGAAATTCAAAATCAGACTGAAGAATGGGAAAACATGTGCATGCTAACGACCCCTGGAGGGGTCTTACTCCTAGGCCTAGAAAAACCGGATAACCAGAAGTATGCTGGCCGATATTTGGATGATATTGCGACTGAGTATGGTAAGGACTGGATGGATACCGCGATGGATTTGGTGCTATCCGAGGAACAGCGAATAGGAACGATTTATTTCATGATGTCTGAGGACAACGTCCGTCTCCAACTTCAGCAACCTTGGATCAAATTTGGAACGGACGCAGGAGGGGTGAATCCCGCTGCGGTTGAAAATCTGGTACACCCTAGATCCTATGGGACTTATCCCCGGATTTTAGGGAAGTACGTACGAGATGAGGGTGTGCTGTCTCTCGAAGAAGCTGTTCGCAAGATGTCATCGGCGGTGGCCACGCGCCTGTCGATTACAGATCGAGGGTTGCTGGCCGAGGGATTCTATGCGGATGTAGTCATCTTCGATCCGGCTACAGTAATTGACAGGGCTACCTACGAAGAACCTCATCAGTTGTCAGTAGGAATTCGAGATGTGCTGGTTAATGGCGTAGTGGTTGTTCGAGACGGAAGTCATACTGGAGAGAAGCCAGGAATGATTGTGCGCGGTCCGGGTTATATCGAGTAAATAGTTAGAGGCCAGAATTATTGGATTAGGCCAAGACTAACGAGAGCTTCGTGAACACCTTCAATAGTGACAGGTACATTAGTCGGTTTCTCAGTGGGCCACTGTCCATAAAATCCCAGACGGTCACCTCGGTGAGAGAGCCAATCATAGACATTCAGTCCGTTTGGCGATATGTCGAGTATAACGTCGCCTCCAGCGGAAACTGCAACGGTGTTAGTGCCAGTTTTAAGTAGGCCAGTGTCGCGATCACCGTTGAATGCCATTGAGGGTAGTCCAGGAGATCCATCCTGCAGAATCAATGTCCCCAGAGATTCATTAGTGCCGTCAGTGTGAAAAGCGAACTGGGGGAAGCCGCCCCGCATGTCGATCCAGAGCGGATAAAGTTGTTGTGTACCGCTCGCAACAGCTTGAATGACGTAAGCCCTGCCCACACCGTTCAATCTTTCAGCTCGAAAAACTACTGCAGCAGTGTTGTTTGGGTCCTCGGTTGCATCGACCATTAGGAGTGTTATTTCACCACCGGCAACGTCTCCCATTCCGTTGGGTACCAGGGCAATCTCTGAGCGCATATCTGTAGTTTCTGGCCTAAATCTTACGGACCAAGGGTCGGTGTATATTTTATAGTGTGTATTGCCCAGGACAGGGGCTCTGGAGGAGTATCCATCTCCAGAGTTTGCTTGTATACCGAAGCTTTCCAGGTTGATCGTATCAAAGTGGATTCAAGGTGCTCGTGTTCCATTATACTGAGGTTCTGCAGTCGCTTGTGTTCCTTCCAGGGAGGGATCCCCTGGGTTAGTGATTTGTTGATTCTTATCACAAGCCAATATAGAAATCGCGATAATTGCAATCGCATTGGAAACGAAATTGGAACGATTCATGAGTAGGAGCCTCCTAGGATAATCCAGTGAGTTTGTAGTCTCCGGTAGAGTGATACATTCAATGTGGCTTAGCTAGATGGTCAACTGCTTCCGCTGAAAAATATCCATAATACCCATGCTCAAGAGAGAGCGATATTGGATAGCGCAGGGTATATTGAATAAATACTAGGACTTCAAGACTAGCGTGCTGGCCATCTTGTCATGTAATCCTTGTTTCCTCGCTGTGATACCCATCATGTTGAAGCCTATGTACAATAAAAATCCAGAGAGCCATTTACCCAATTGACGCCCAAGGACGCGACCGTAACTGATATCCGTATCTCACTGTGAGGTACCCGACTAAGTGCTTTCCTAGTCAGTTAATTATCTTGGTACAATTTCCAAAGGCCGTATGTCAGTAAGGGAATAAGGAAAACAACTAGGAAGATCCAGGTCATTGTTCCGTAGCCTTTGGCGATGAGGTCCTTAAGTCCGAACTGAGCCATCATTGTCGCGATAACAAGAAGAACAATAGCGATTAAGGGTCGTGCGAAAGTGGGAAATTCTTTACCCATTTCTTTGAATGTTTCTGCAAAGCGTTCGTTCACACCGTGAATCATTCCGGTACCCGTCTCGATCAGGGTGCCGAAAAGAACTAACTGGAAAAGGATCTGAAAACTGCGTGACCCCAGTGCCTCTAGCATGAGATTCACGGGCACTGTCTCCTCGGCTATAGCTGGGTAGTGCCCTGCCATGATCAACATGAGCAGGAAACCGGGGATGATGGCGATAGGCCCTGTGAGCACTCCAGCGAGAATAGTTTCTCTTCGTGTTTTTAAGTGTCTCACGGAGAAAAGTAGGACGGGAATAATTGCCACATTGTAGGCAGCATATTTGATACCTCCAAGGACCCACCCTGGTCGTACCGGAGTATTGCTAAGTGAGGAAGAAATCTCTGGGCCGAAAGCTGCGAGCGACCAGAAAAAAAATATCAGGTAGGTACCGTAAAGGATGAATGACCAGCTGGACAACACTTTTTCAATTAGCATACTTCCGGCAAAAACCAGGAATCCTATAGCTGCCATAATGCTAAGGACTCCGACCCAGTAGGAGACCTGGAAGAGTTCTTGAAAGATGGATCCGGAAGCCGATGCAATAATCGAAAGCACCAAAATCAAAAATGAGAGATAAGCGATCTCGAAAAGAATCCATCCTGGACCCATTAGTTTGCGACAGAAAGTCCGGTAATCGTAGACCTGATAGGTCCGGGAGAATTCAAAAGCGACGGCTGCAACTAGCGACCAGAATACCATCGAGACCAACATCATCGATAAGATTCCGCCTCTAGGTCCGAACGGCAAGAAAAATTCCGCTAATTCTCTTCCTGTTCCATAGCCACCCGCGATCACCACTGATTGGAAAATGAAACCGGGCATCAGGTATCGTCTGAAGATATCAGAAATGGGTTGGCTCCTCGCTGGGGTTCGAAATTAAGGGTCGATTAGCTTTCAGCCTGCTAGTATGGGAGTCACTTGTCAAGAAAAATACTGGTCAAGGTTTGGTTGGTTTCGCCACATCTTCATTTGCTCCATCCAGTGCTCTGGGTACATTGGTAGGACTGAAATATTGGTACTAAACAGTGTCATTCTCACTTTGGGATGAGGTTTGTTATGAAACAACTAGTCACTCTATGCTCTGCGCTCCTCTGTTTTTCTGGTTGTGATTCTAATTCCGTATTGGTAGACGGTGGTGAGCTTTCGGAAGATGTGTTGGCCGCGGCTAACACAATTACTGAATCGGATTATCTCGAAAAGATTGGCAAGATCGCCCACGACAGTATGGGAGGCAGGGACACCCCAAGTGTTGGTCTAAATAAAACAGCGAACTGGATTGCAGAGGAATTTGCTAGATTCGGACTAACCCCGGGTGGAGATGATGGTTCTTTCTTACAGTATTATCCGATTGAAACTCTGCGCCCAGATCCGGGAATGTCTTCGGCCAAGATCGGGGGTAAGAGTCTGGAATTTGGAAAGGACATCGTCGTAGCAAATGGAGTTGGCCAGGGTGATATCCACAGTGAGGTCGTTGTTCTTGCGGGATTGGAAAATCTTTCGGAAAGTGTAGCGTCTAGTATCGATGGAAAAATAGTTCTTGCGGTGTCCATGCCCGAAGGGTACAGGACTCACAGAAGAGCGATATCTGATCTAAGACGGGCTGGAGCCTTAGCTGTGCTTGTGGCTACTGAAAAAAATAATCAAGAATGGACAGTTACGTCTGACGCTATGGCAGCACGAAATACAATGCGGATCGGTGGGGCTTCGAACAACAACATTGCTTTCGAAATCAGGGATGACGCGATTGTTGACGTCCTGGGCGAAATCGGGGTAGACCTGAATGCACTCAGGAATACCAGGACTTTGGAAGTCATAGAAGCCAATGGACTGCAGGCAACTTTGTCACCCCGCTCACAAATGGTCAGCCAGGATTCAGCACCTAATGTGGTCGGTATTTTGGAAGGCAGTGACCCAGATCTAAGGGACGAGTATGTAGCCTACAGTGCTCACATGGATCATGTGGGTATCGGCACCCCCGATTCTGAGGGAGATAGCATCTATAACGGAGCTGACGACGACGCGTCTGGTACCATAGGTATCGTAGAAATCGCTCAGGCTTTTGCCGGGATGAAAGTCAAACCTAAGAGATCAAGCATCTTTTTGTTGGTCAGTGGTGAGGAGAAAGGTCTCTGGGGTAGCGCCTTTTTCGCAGACAACCCTCCGGTCCCGGTCGATCAAATTGTCGCGAACCTGAACGCTGATATGATTGGTAGAAACTGGTCCGATACTGTGGTTGTGATCGGGAAAGAACATTCGGATCTGGGGAGTACGTTGAATCAAATCGGTGATATCCATCCGGAGTTAGGCTTAGCACCGATCGATGATATCTGGCCAGAAGAACGATTCTACTTCCGATCAGATCACTATAATTTCGCCCAGAAGGGTGTTCCCATACTCTTTTTCTTCAGTGGTGTGCACGAGGATTATCACCAGGCAAGTGACGAGGTGGATTTAATCGATACGGAAAAAGCTACGAGAATCAGCAAGATGATTTTTTATCTTGGAAATGAAGTGGCGAACAACCCGAATCGCCCGGAATGGAATCCTGACAGCTATCAAGAAATCGTCGTAGAGGGAGGCGGTCGATGATTAACGGGCCACTATCTCTTGAAGTTCGCTGAATTAGGATCAGTAATATGGTGGTTCAAAGTGATTTCATTCCGCTCCCAGAACGGGAGAAAGTTTCAGAGCCAGAAATGAAGCATAGGGCTAAAGAATTCCTGAAAGAACTTAAGAGCCGCCGCACAGTGAGAGATTTTTCTGACCAATCGATTTCCAGAGAGGTGATCGAAAACTGCCTGCTAGCGGCCGGCAGAGCTCCCAGTGGGGCCAATCAACAGCCTTGGCATTTCGCAGTAGTGGGAGATCCGGAGGCAAAGAAAAAAATTCGCGAAGGTGCTGAGAAGGAAGAGGAAGCTTTTTATGGGGGCCGGGCTGGGGATGAATGGCTCGATGCTCTTGCTCATTTGGGAACGAACGCTGAGAAATCCTTTCTAGAGAAAGCACCTTATCTGATCGTCATTTTTGCGGAACGGTACTCAATAGGCCCGAATGGAGAGAAACTAAAAAACTATTACGCGACTGAATCGGTTGGTATCGCCACGGGTATGTTGATCACTGCGATCAATAAGGTCGGCTTAGTGTCGCTCACCCACACACCTTCTCCTATGGGGTTCCTAAACGAACTTCTAGACCGACCAGAAAACGAAAAGCCTTTCTTGATTCTAGTCGTCGGCCATCCTGATCCAGATACGACCGTTCCGGATATCACCAAAAAATCTCTTGAAGAGATAGCGACTTTTTTGGAATAAAGGCAGGACTACCTACTGTAAAGCCTGGGTCACTCGTTCTCGCAAATCCTCCAATATTGACTAGGGATGCCCCGCCTGAATCTTGCCCTCAACGTCATCGAATGCCTCTTCCAGCCTGGCTAGCGATTTTTCGAGTTCGCTAGGCGGTATTCCGTATCCGAGTCTAAGGTATCCATCTACCCCGAAGTGGTCCCCTGGTGCTATGAGTAGACTCTTTTCAGTTCTAACAAATTCTGCAAAGGCTATGGAATTGATGGGGGTGTTGTATCGAGTGTAACACATAGCTCCTGCATCAGGGGCGCGATAAGAGAATCGGCTGTCTTGTGAGTCGAGCCAAGAACTGAGTATCTCGAAATTATTGTTTAAGATATCTCTTGTTCGTTGAAGTAGCTTAGGCCGTGTCTCAGAATCAAGGGCCAGGCATGCGAGGGCATCGGATAGAGGATTTGGGGTGACGGTTGTATAATCCTTACGACCCCAGATGGAATGTACAGACTCTGGGGAGGTCACCACCCAACCAAGCCTCAGCCCGGGCATCCCGTAAGCTTTGGACATCGAGTTTGTGACTATGACTCGGTCTGATCGTCCCCAGAAAGAAGGAGTTTCAGGTCCAGTGAGTTCAGCGCCACGGTAGACCTCATCGGCTAATATCCATGCACCGTATTGGTCTGCGAGGTTTAGGATCTCGGAAACGGAGTCTTCCGTTAAGATAGAGCCAGTCGGATTGTTCGGGTTGGTGACGAGTATCAGTTTTGCGCCTTTGTCTAAGCAATCCTTGAGCTGATTTAGATCGGGCTGCCACTCATCTTTTCTGACCAGATAGAATGGCAGTACGGGGGCCCCGGAATTTTCCACGATTCCCGGTACTTGCATGTAATTGGGGAGCATGACAGCTACAGGAATACCTGGTTCCATGAGGTGCAAACAAGCAGAGTAATTGGCTTCTGCTCCACCGGTGGTAACCACCACAGAAGCTTCGGTAGTATCGGGGTATAATGCTGCAATTTTTTCACGAAGATCGTCACTGCCGCTGGCTGGGCTATATGCGAGGCGTACTTGGTCCAAGAAATCTCTTTCCTGGCCTGCGAGTTCGAGTAATTCAGAAACCAGAAGTGGGTGCACACCGCTCTCTGTAAGATTCAACTCGACTTGGTGTTCGTATACAGACT
The DNA here is from genome assembly GCA_028822645.1 of Longimicrobiales bacterium. Classification (GTDB taxonomy): domain Bacteria; phylum Gemmatimonadota; class Gemmatimonadetes; order Longimicrobiales; family Gaopeijiaceae. Next base: position 8,513 of record JAPKDG010000059.1, read on the forward strand.
GCCAGCGTTCTAGTTCAAAGGCACGATACTTCAATGTTCCCCCCAATGTCAGTGGTTTACATAAGAGATATATGGTAACTAAAAATTAGCGTGGGTGTCTAATTGATATAGAGGGCTTAGGGTTTGCGGGGAGGGGGGTATTTCTATTCCATATAAGCGCCTCTATCTTATTACATCCAGTTTTTATCTGTTATGGCATAACTCTTGCATTGTTTGGTAGGACGGAAGGCTGTAGTTGTCTCTGAAGTCCTATAGTTAGGGAGGAATTAAGTTGAAAATACAGAACGTTGACAAAAAAATATTGCAGGTTGGGTTCGTCTGCGTATTGTCGCTAATTGCGATCGGTTGTGAGGAAGACGGCAACAAAATGACAGGTCTTGATCTGTCCTCCGAAATTATGGGTGGCGCGCTGGATGCAGAGGTGGCCAGCCTAATCCCTGATTATGAAACTATTGATACGAGACTTCGTGTCGCCCATAAAAATGGCAAGGTCAACCCGAAGGATGTGGAGCGAGTCAGGGGTCGCGTCAGCGAATATAGAGCGCTAGAGGCGCGGATCAAGACTTCAGTAGAAGCAGGGACGATGACCAGAAAAGAAGCTGGAGTGGCCCTGGCTAGAGCTAAAAAAGAGATGTTTGGAGCTGGAGAGGGTGGTAAGGGACGTAAGGGTCCACCACCAGCGATGGACTTGGACAAGATGGAGCAGCGGATCACGGACGCGATTGCTGCTGGCAAGCTGACTGGTGCCAAAGCCGAAGAGATGTTGGCCGCACTAGCCAAGGCACGCGAGGCAGAAGCGACGATTAAGGCGGCTGTCGATGCTGGCGAGATGACAGCAGAAGAAGGGGTCCGCAAGCTACAAGCTGCAATGAAAAAAATATTCCCGAGACCAGAGGGTGGTAAGGGACGTAAGGGTCCACCACCAAAAAAGGGTGGATGATTCGGGCATAACTCACTGATGCATATAGCACTCTTGAGTGCCGTCACTGTGGCATTGATGGATTAGTTGAAGTAAGGCTCTGCAAAACAGTACTGAAACCTTGTGCCTGGCATCGTGTCTGGCACAAGGTTTTGCTATATTCGGTTATATAGTCAGGTTATCCACTTCAATCGGATTGAATTATGAGCTCGATTGCTCCACTCCAAGATCTTG
>JAPKDG010000096.1 GCA_028822645.1 Longimicrobiales bacterium
TGGGCGATATCGAATGGACCGATATTGCTCGTAGGTCAGGTCATCAAGAATAGGGGGAATCTTTTTAGGAACTTGTCTTTCGGGCTGTTTAGAGAGAGATTCGGCTAGGTCCTGGATGGTTACCCAGGGATCGCTAGCGACGGTTCTGAAAGAGGAAGTGCTACTCAGCTGGAAGTCATCCAGAGTTGGTTGATTCTGGTTGGTTTCATTGCAGGATATTGAAAAAATGACTAATACCGCTAGTGATAATTTTGGCCATCCGGACACAGTGGGTCGATCGTCTATCAGGATCAGTGGTGCTGGTTTCCAAATGTTTTTCATATATACAGCGTTAAAGGGAGGTCAGAAGCCTTGCTGAGGTTGTTGCTTGTTCTTGTTCTTGTCAATGGTCTAGTGACACTTCCTCATTGGATATTAAGTGGCTTAGAGAACTCTCTGGTTCTGTCACTTGAGGCCTTGATAGTTGTGGGCTTATCAGGGCTCTTCCCCAGGGGCCCACTAGCTCGACAAATGTCTCGCTGGACAGCCGTATTATTGGTTTTGTTTGTTGTACTGGCAATCACAGATGCCTTCATGCAACTGGCCTTGGGAAGGCTACTAAATCTTTATCTAGATGTTTTCTTGATTCGATCTGTCTATGAATTGTTAGTGGGAAATTTTGGATTGGCTGGTACAGTTTTAATAGGAATATTAATGCTGTTGGGGATTAGCACTTGTATGTGGATTCTGAGCAATGTACTGAATCCGAACAAGATTTCCAGGAAAAATATACTAATGAGGGCAGGTTATCTGGCCCTGGCGGTGGTGGGAGGAGCTGGAATCTATGGTATACCCTTGCCGATGTCAGAAGACGCGGTTGTAACGCCACTAATACGAGTGGGACGACAACAAACGGAGCATTTCGTCAGAATGCTTAAAGAGCGGGAGGTTTTCACTGAAGAGATCAGAGAAAATCAAATAAGAGAGGATGCCCGCCAATTGAATTTGAATAGACTTAAAGGAACAAATGTTTTTCTTGCTTTTGTAGAATCATACGGAATGTCAGCCATCTCCAACGACCTTTATGGAGATGTAATCAGGCCTCGCTTAACTGATTTTGGAGAAAGGATGGCAACTGCTGGCGTGGGAGTAGTCAGTGGCTCCCTTGTGGCTCCAAGCCAAGGTGGGCAGTCATGGTATGGACACGCATCGTTGTTAAGTGGATTGTGGGTCGACAACCAATTGCGTTACGATTTACTCTTGGCCGAAAATCCAAAAACATTGGTGGATGATTTTAAGGAATTGGGCCACGAAACAGTCGCATTGATGCCCGCTATCACGAGAGCATGGCCTGAGGGCCAGAGATTTGGGTATGATCAAATTTTCACACGTGGGAATATAGAATACTCTGGACCGTCCTTGAATTGGGTTACTATGCCGGATCAGTTCACATGGTCATTTCTGCAAAATAATATTCGTCAAAATCACGATGGTACTCCTCTATTTGTTGAATTGGGATTGATTAGTAGCCATGCTCCTTGGACTCCTATCCTGCAAGTATATGACGATTGGTCCGCAATCGGAAACGGTGAAATATTCATGGAATGGGAAGGAGAGGGTCCAACACCACAAGAACTGTGGGCTGACCATGAAGAGGTGCGAAAATATTATGGTTTATCTCTAGATTATGCGATTAATACGATGGCAGGGTTTGCCGAGCGATATATGAAGGAAGAAGACTTACTTATCGTCCTAGGAGATCACCAGGCCGCTCCTATGATTACAGGTGAGGGAGCCAGCAAATCAGTCCCCATTCACGTAATAAGCAGGGATCGAGCTCTACTGGAACCGTTCCTTAAGAAAGGATTCATTTCAGGTCCAATTCCAGAGATTGCAACCGATGTCCGGAGGATGGACTCATTTCGAAGCATGTTCCTGGAGGCCTACAGTAGACCGAGAGTCTCCATTGATGAAGATCATTGATCTGTTCGTCTAGGATAAAACGCTGGACAGGCTTGTTTAGATCGTTAATTGTGTATTGGAGACCTGGCCGACAAAATAATTTACGTAAATTTTACGCTCCATTCATGTCCGAGGGAGATTTGGTTTTCGATGTAGGGTCGCACCTGGGGGATAGATCTTTAGCTTTTGCTTCTTT
>JAPKDG010000060.1 GCA_028822645.1 Longimicrobiales bacterium
GCTGGTGTGTCTCGAATATAGGTAGTAGTCCGATCGGTTTCGATTCTGGAGCCACTGTATGGACCGCTGCACGTCCATCATGGGGAACGTGTCCCTAAATCGGAACATATACCCAGTATTTTACTCATTCGATGAGTGCCATATATTGAATAGCCACCTGAAGAAGTAGGAAGAATGGATAAGTGAACCATACAAGGAAAAAATGAATTATATAAAATCAATATTTAGTTTGCTGGGTAAATTTCTTGAGAAAGCTAGAATGGTCCTGCTCAATCTGGGGACTGCATTAGTGTTAATCTTTATCACGATAGCAATCGTAGGAATTCTTCCTACCTCAAAAAAAATTGATCCCACGGGCAAGGTTTTAATTTTCAATCCAGAAGGCATAGTCGTTGACCAAGAAGCATTTAATTTAGCTGACGGCTTTCTAAGCCTTTTCAATGAAGATGCAAACCAAATTCAAATTAGAGATTTATTGGAATTGATTGAAAATATAAAAGCGGACGAAAAAATTTCAGCAGTTCTCCTAGATTTTAGTAATACTGGATTTGCTGGCCCCACTACTCTGCTGACTGTCACCGATGCAATCCATTCTCTAACTGGAACCGGCAAAGAAATCATAGTGCATCAAGATAGGATGTTTACCTCTGATTTTATGTTATCGACTGCTGCTGATGAGATATGGGTGCATCAATCTGGTGCTTTTAATATCTCTGGTCTTGGTGGATATAGTAATTACAACAAAAGATTATTAGAAAATCTAAAACTGACTATTCATAATTATGCACAAGGTGACTTCAAATCTGCTGTAGAAGGAAATACTAGAGATTCAATGTCTGAAAATGACAGATTACAGCGAACTGAGATGTTAGATCCTATTTGGACAGCGATGAAAGAGAAAATGGCTTACAGAGAAAATGTTCAGCCACGCGATATTCAATACTTTGCAGATAATTATTTCTCTTATATCCCCGAGGCTGCATTTACAAATATCAAAGTAGCGATTGATTTGAACCTTATTGATGGAACAAAATCATTTCCCGAATTTAGAAATCATATGATAGAAAAGTTTGGTGAAAATGAGGACGGCAATTCCTTTAATAGTATTTCACTCAATGCCTACATGAGTACTTTAGATAAGCCCCAAAATGATGCAGAAGAAAATGTTGTTGTGATAACTGCCGAAGGTGCTATCTCAGAAGACCCTATTTCACCTGGAGTAGTAGGTTCAGATGAACTAGTAGACATAATTCAAGATGCTCACCAGTCTGAAAAAACTAAAGCAATTGTTCTGAGAGTTAATAGTCCTGGTGGATCAATCATTGCAAGTGAAATGATTGCCGATGAACTCATGGAAGCTAAAAGGAAGGGCATTCCAGTAGTTGTATCTATGGGCGATTACGCAGCATCTGGTGGAGTCTATATTGCAACTCCTGCTGACTATATTTTTTCAGAACCAACCACAATCACAGGATCTATTGGAGTTGCGATTGCTATTCCTACTGCTGAGAATGCCCTTGATTATGTTGGAATAGATTTTGATGGTGTTGTCACCTCAAAATATGCTGGTTGGGATATAAATTTACCAATCGATGAAAATCTGGATGCGAAATTTGCAGAATGGGGAAATGATGCCTATGAAAAGTTTATTACTCTTGTAGCATCCTCTAGAAACAAAACATTTGATGAAATTAAGGCAATCGCTGGTGGCAGAGTTTGGATTGGTACCAAAGCATTAGAATTGGGATTGGTTGATGAAATTGGTGATATCAACGACGCTACTCAAAAAGCTGCTGAAATTGCAGGATTAGAAACCTATAAAGTTGTATATGCAGGGCAAGAAATGTCTCCAGAGGACCTACTTTTTAAAGAGCTACAGAAAACATTTGATATCGGAATAAAAAATACTAAGGCTTATGTGTTTTCTAAGAAATTTATAGAATTTTTTGATGAGGTTATGGAAGGCACCAATCTCAATGCATCTTACACATGCACAGAATGTTTGATTGAAATTGATTAGTTAATCCTGAGAACCTAAGAATTCTCTCGCCAAGGGAACTGTGATCTTTCTTTTCTGAGATGCAGATAGTTCATCAAAAGGGTGAATGGCTTGCTTCATGTGTGTTATAACCCGTATTTAGTGAAGACAAATTAAATATTAGCTCGGTGATAAATGATATCTCGAAGAAAGTTCCTGAGTTCGACAGCTGCTATATCCGTAGCATTTCCAGCTCTTCGATGCACTTCTCTTGATACAATTGCTACAGATGTACCATCCGGATCTGGGTCCAGATTTGGTCCGTTACTTAAAGACCCTGAAGGTATAATCGCACTTCCAGAAGGCTTCAGCTACAAAATTATTTCTCGTCACGGCGAAAAAATGAGCGATGGATTTTTTGTGCCATCCAAACATGACGGCATGGGGGCCCTGCCAGGCCCCAATGGCTTAACAATTCTAATAAGGAACCACGAAGTTGGGCATCGGCCAGAGGAAGGTTCTTTTGGGAATGACCTTGAACTTTTAAGTCAACTAGATCAATCACTCCTATACGATGCAGGAACGGGTGGGGTTCCTCCAATGGGTGGAACTACTACCCTGCTCTACGATACAAAGAATAAAGCCCTAGTGTCTCATCACCTAAGCCTAGCTGGAACCTTACTGAACTGCGCTGGAGGGGTTACTCCTTGGGGTTCTTGGATCAGCTGTGAAGAGGTCGTGAATGAACCCGGAGAAGGACTGGTCGATGATAGGGTGATTGCGTCTCGAGCCAAGGAACACGGCTACAACTTTGAAGTGACCCCAGACTTGAACAATCCCCTAGTCCGTGCTGAACCACTAAAGGCTATGGGTAGATTTAAACACGAGGCTATAGCAGTACACCCGGGTAGTGGAGTCGTATATCAGACTGAAGACCTTATGGATGGCCTGCTTTATCGTTTTGTCCCCAATATCCCGGGACAATTAAACCAAGGAGGACGACTGGAAGCTTTGTCAATTAGAGGGAACCCGAGCCTAGACATTCGCAACTTCAACGGGAAAAACGTAGAGAAAGGAGATGTACTGGAGGTGGACTGGATTGAAATGGATGATGTTGAATCTCCAGATGATGACCTTAGGTATAGAGGGTTCGATGCTGGGGCAGCTCGTTTCGCACGTGGAGAAGGGATCTTCTACGGAGAGATGAATGGTGCGGAGGAAGTGTACATCGCATGTACACACGGCGGAGAAGCTCAACTTGGTCAAATTTGGAAATATCGTCCCAGCAGCGCTGAAGGCACTCCGCAAGAAAAAAATAGCCCGGGTACATTAGAGCTTTTTGTAGAAGCTGATTCTGGAACTATTCTAGACAACGGAGACAATTTAACCGTATCGCCGTGGGGAGATCTAATAGTCTGTGAAGATGGGACCGGAGATGACTACCTTCTGGGTATAACTCCTGCTGGAGAGGTGTACCAACTAGCAAGAAATCTCAATGGTAACGGAGAATTTGCTGGTGCCTGTTTCTCTCCTGATGGTTCGACGTTCTTCGTCAATATGCAAAGAGATGGATGGACTCTAGCTATAAATGGTCCTTGGTAGGAGGGCAATATGGCAATCAACGAATCCCCTTAGTGCCACAGCACCAGAATCACATAAAAAACAGTATTTTGATCATCCGATCAGTGCCGTATACTGAATAGACACCTGATAGACCAGAATCATCCACCTCTTCTCAGTACTATCTTAATCTTGCCATCTTCAGCCCGTGAACCTGCTTGACCTATGGCGTTGTTGATAGATTCTTGGATCTCCTCATCTAAACCCTCTAGATCTAGGTTTTCCAGTTCGCTGATGGTTCCCTCAAATTCAAAAGCTGCTTCACCGTCCGTTATTTCCAAATGCATTTGATCACTATCACCACGTCTAAGCATCCGGACTTGTTCACCGCCGCCATCACCACGTCTAAGCATCCGGACTTCCTCAACCTCTCTATTACTGTCGTTACTATCCGAAATAAGGATAGCTCCTCCAATAAGCCCTCCTACTAGCAGTGCAGAAATTATATTGTCGTTCATCGGTATACTCCTTTTTTTAGCTAAAGTTGCCTTTGCTTGAAGACTAGAAATACTGCACCCATACCCACCAGTGGTGTTAGGGAATGAAGTATCGTTCCTATAACTACTAGTAACACCGTTAAAGCCCCGGTTCCAGGAACTATGGAAATAAGAGAGGCCAGTAACAAAGGGGCCTGAAGCCCAACTAATCCGGTGGGCACAGTATGGTATAGATTGCGAGGGGAAAGTCGATTATGAAAGGGGCCGCTCTCACGACTAAGAATTTTAGTCCCTAACCATTTAGACACGAGTAATATCCCTAAAATCCAAGCTAAACTGAGTGCTGCTGGCAGTGTTATTATCCAGAGTAATATGAGAGGAATACCTACTATTGATATGGCCAGTACCACGATGCCTAGTAAAAATACAGGTAGCGTAAGGACTGTAACTAGTAAGCCGACTAGTATTGTTTTACCTGTATTGTCCTCTAAGGTTGTGCTCAGATCTTGCACATAACTTGCTCTCAGCTTGAGTAGTAAACTTCCGACCAAACCGAGTAGTAACAACGCTAGAATCTGACTAAATACTGCAAGTACTGTTATGACTCCTCCTCCCCAGCCCAGACTAAGTTCGTTTGTTGAGGTAAATCCTATACTTGAGGGGATTTTCAAGGCATGACGGATCTCTTTTCTCAGTTCCTTACGCACTATTTTCTGATCCGTACCTTCTTGGTCAGGAGAACTTGAATCTAGACCAACGATGTCTTCGCCACTGTTGTGGGTGCCGGTGTGCCTGCCGACTATTTCCCCAGAGACTCGCCCATCTCCTTCAATAGATAAGTCTCCATCGATGATTATCACATCACCACTGACAGTACCTTTGACTGTGAGATCCCCACCAATCATCAATATGTTACAATTTATTTCTGCTTCTTCGCCGATGATCAGGTCTTCCCCTATGTGGGCGTCCAAGCAGTCATCTTCCAAGAAGTTCAGGTGTTCGTGAGTGTCTAAGAGTCCGAAGGCAGCGAGTGATTTCAGGGAAATCCAGGACAAAAGACCACTTTCCCCGAATGATACTTTGATCTGCTTGGACCCATCGTCGACGTGCACGTCAACCACATGGTTAGAATGCGGGTCAGTAGTTTGGGTTTCGCGTTGCGATCGTTCCTGTCCTTGAAGGGACGGAGTGATAGAACTGATGAAGATTAAGGTGTAAGCCGTAATAGTTTTAATGAACACTGTTCTATCCACGTACATTAGTGAGGAAGGACTGCTTCTATATTATCTATACTGACTTTATTGAAAATACGTTGCAATCACACTGGCTAAGAATATCCCCAGTATTTTGCTCATCCTACTGAATAAGCTGGAGGTCGTCTTCGACTGAATTCTTACAGTGTCACTACCCCTGGAAGGCCCTTATTCTGCCAGCCAGCTAGTCGTTAAGGGAAAAATAGACTACTGAAACTTGTTTGGTGATGAAATCAACCTCCCACCTTACAAAATTCATGTCTCCGTTACTGACACAGTCAGTGAAAAAGAGTTCCGCCTTCGCTCCATCGCGACGAAATGTTCCTCTCAGCGGCGATGAGATAAGTGTTCCATCGTTGCCCACTATCCTGGCCTCCCCTTCCATCGTTCCTCTAGTCTCCTCCTCGTCTACCGCTTCCCAATATTGGGTGCTGTAAACGGTGCCGTAGCCCTCAATCGGACCTTCGAAATTATAGGCAATGCCCGACTCATCTATCGTGACGCTAGTAATCACGACTGCACCTGTGCCATCTGGTTGTGATAAATCCATTTCTCTCTCCATAGTCGTGACTTGTAAAAAACGATAGCCAATCTATCCTGCCCTTTTACATCTCTTGATAGCACCTAAGGCTATCGTTAAAGAACTCTGATGTAAAAGGGCTCTCCTGATATATATTTATCCAGCCACAAAATCGTCCTATCCCGAAATGAAGTATGATCATGCAACGGTTCTTTTGTAAAGAAGGTATAGGTGGCAGAGGGACGGATATTCCGTCTCTTGTAGTCACTCTTAAACTTAAAAGTAAATCATGCGCTCAAAAGTATTTCTAGTAGCAACTCTATCCATCCTTTCTTTGATGTCGGTCAAACTATTAGCACAGGAAGCACCAATCCCCATCGCTAGAAAGTCAATAAATGCTGTTAAGATTGGCCCTGGAGCTATAACACTGGACGGCGTGATATCGGAGAATGCCTGGATTCTTGCAGAAAAAGCAACTGATTTCGTCCAATTCGCACCGAATGAGGGGAGGCCTGCTACCGAAAAAACAGAAGCGTGGATTGTATACGACGAGACCGCATTGTATGTCGCTCTCAGAGCTTATGAGCCCGATCCGTCAGCAATTACTGGCCAATATTCGAGAAGAGATAGATCCGATGATAGTTCCAATGATAAGCTTGGAGTCGCTTTTGACTCCTTCAAATACAGGCGAACTGCATTCATGTTTACGGTAAAACCATTTGGAGTGCAGAGTGACGTGTATTTTTATGATGATATTGAAAGTGATGAAACCTGGGATGCGGTTTGGGATGTTGAGGTGGCTCGTGATGACGCTGGATGGAGTGCGGAATTCAGGATACCCTTTTCCCAGCTACGCTATGCCACAGATGGCGATCAGTCATGGGGACTCAATTTTATGAGGGGTATCTCTCGGAAAGGAGAAATGGTAGCGTGGGCGCCACCGTCACGGAAGGAATCTGCAGTAGTGTCACGTTTTGGAGATCTGACAGGAATCGTGTTTGAAGAGCAAAAAGGTAGCCGTATGGAAGGCCAGGTTTATTCCATGGGAAATCTCAGAAGGCAGCCAGGAGACAGCAACGACCCTTTTTATAAGAGAAATAAATTCAACGGTGGGGCAGGGTTGGACTTGAAGTACGGATTGACATCGGACCTAACTCTAGATGTGGCCGTAAATCCAGATTTTGGTCAAGTGGAAGCAGATCCTGGAGTTATGAACCTGACTTCCTTTGAACCTTACTTTGCGGAAAAAAGACCCTTGTTTTCGGAAGGATCATCAATATTCAACTTTCCGGTAGGCGTTGGCTATGAGAATAAAGAATCATTGTTCTACTCCAGAAGGATAGGAACTGCTCCGACTGGTGATCCTGGAAATTTTGGTAAGTATTGGTCGGCGGACCCAAATGTTTCAATCCTTGGAGCCGGAAAGATTTCAGGTAAGACCAGAAGTGGATGGTCAATAGGCTTACTCAACGCTGTGACTGGATCAGAGAAGGCCCTGGTACAAAGTGATGTTGGGCTGACGGCTGCCAGGGAGGTAGAAATAGAGCCAACTACCAATTATGGCATCCTTAGGGTACAAAAAGATTTTAGGCAGGGAAGATCAGCGGTCGGCTTGATTGCAACAAGCGTGAACAGGGAAGAGACTGGAGCCAGTTTTGTGGGGTTACACTCGGCGGCCTACACAGGGGGTGTTGATTTCAGGCATAAATTCCTTTCAGAGAAATGGGAGATCTCGAATCTTTGGTTGGCATCCACTGTTAGGGGAACAGCCTCAGCGCTAAGTGAAACCCAGAGAAGGTCATCCAGGTATTATCAGAGACCGGATGTAGACCACGTAGAATTTGATCCTACCCTTGAAATGCTCAACGGTTGGAATGTGAACATGAGTCTCAATAAAATGGGAGGCGGATACTGGAAAGGCGGAAGCGGATTGTTTGCTAGAAGCCCAGGATTTGAAATCAATGATCTCGGTTACCAGACACTTGCGGACTTGATGGGTGTATGGGGATTTCTCGGTTATTTTAAACAGGAGCAATCAGGGCCGTTCAGGCAAGTGAGTGTCAATGGATCAATGTCGGAAAATTTTGATTTCGGGAGGAATCGATTGGAATCGCAAAGAGCCATTGCTGCTAATGCGATGTTCAATAATTTCTGGCGTATGAGTTTTGGGGTTGTTTCCAGGGGCAGCGTCCTGTCACCCCAGGCGCTCAGGGGTGGGCCCATGTTCCTGAGAGAACCATCCACTATTTATTTTGTTGAAGGTGGCACAGACCCCAGAAAGACCGTGATGATGGAGTGGGCATCCCAATTAGTAGAAAGGAGCGAAAGTGCTTCTAGGATGTGGAATATCTCGCCGAAAGTGACTGTAACAGTTGGAGATAGAGGTGAGATTAGTTTAGGAGCCCAAATCGCAAAAAATGTTGACGATTCCCAATGGATCACTTCAAAAATAGGTGTAAATGGTCCTGAATATCTCTTAGGAAGGATTAATCAATACACCAAAGCGCTTACCGCCCGGGTTCGGTATGCTTTCAGTCCAAATTTATCCCTGGAATTCTATGGGCAGCCCTTCATTAGTTCGGGAGAATATCAATCCTTTAAGCGAGTGGAGGAGCCGAGAGGCGAATCTTATTCGCTCAGATTTCAGAATCTGAAGGTTCAGCCTATTAAGAACTCCTCCTATGCTTCTGACATAGATGGGGACGGAGACCTAGAAGAGTTCCGAAATCCTGATTTTAGACTTGAGCAATTTCGGTCCAATTTGGTTCTAAGGTGGGATTTTTCTGCTGGCTCTAGGATGTTTCTAGTTTGGTCACGGGGGATGACCTCTTATTCTAATGAAGCAGACTTCAACTTCATGAACAACCTGGTAGATCTTCTCCACGAAAATCCAGATGACACATTGATGTTCAAAATATCTTATTGGTTAGGGAGGTAATGTTAGCAATGAGGAGAGATCAAGAATTATTGATCCTAGACTTAGGAAGTCGCCTGCGACGATAACTGTTCAGGGAAAACCCTGAAGCCTTTAATTACTATAGTTAAGGGCGAGTAAGCACCCTCTAGGGGCTACTAAGAATCTCGCTAATACTGACTCTTAATCAGTAGGTTGATGGTTCGAGTCCATCGCGGGGCATGAAGTAAAGTGAAGGGGGACAACCACTTATGGTTATCCCCCTTTTCTTATGGTCAGTTATGTTTGTAGTTCAGGGAGTCACCAGGGAGTCAAACTACCCAGGTTCTCTCAATATAGGATTTCCTGCCAATGGCCCACCTTCAACGAAAAGAGCGGGGCCTAGTATAGATAGGTCCAGATAGACCGACGGGTGGCTTTGCTCGTGTGTGATCAGTGTGCATAGGGGGGGGAGGGTAGAATACCTAGAGCTTTGTTCGCTGTAACCGGCGGGTGGCTTTGCGTGTGTGTATGCAGTGTGCATAGGGGGGGGAGTCAAACGGCT
>JAPKDG010000061.1 GCA_028822645.1 Longimicrobiales bacterium
AATGTTAATAGGCCAGAGATTGAGTGGTGGGGAGGCCGATTCGAACCTGCCTCTGTGGATCCAAATGTTGGCATTGCTGCTACGGTTCAGGAGTCCCATTTGACAGTGACTGGGACCGAACCCAGAGTCACTGGAGTTCCCTATGGCTCTGACATGGCTCTGCTGGTCAATCATGGCTCTACTCCAGCGATACTTTATGGCCCTGGGAACGTACGGAATGCCCATAGCCCAGATGAATTCGTACCCATTGATGAGGTTTTGATTGCCACACGTACGCTGGCCTTAGCAGCTATTCGTTTCTGTGGAACTTGAGAAGCAGTCGTTTTAGGTTGGTAGAAAGTATCATCAGACAATATCGGCAGTCTATCCTCCTGGCCACCGTTTTGGCTTAGCCCTATCAACGGGTTGTAATGTCCTAGCTGGTCTTTGTGCTTCTCTCGTTTTCATATCAAATCTATCTCCTGGGGCGAGGAAATAGCTGAATCCCTGGTCACCGATCATGCGATTATTGTCATAGATTGCGACGTAGCTTTGACCGATGACCTCAAATTCATCTCCAGTCACGACGATCGCAGTATTTTCATCGATTCCTATTCCCAAGAGTTCCGGATGGGCGGTGATGACATCCACCAGGTCGAACTGGCGGTTTCGCATTAAGAGATGCTGGTCGATTGCAGAATTGGTCAGAAACCCGAAGCCGACTTCATGGTCTCCCATCATAATTTCATTGGACTGAGTGTCTCCTCGGACCAAGTATGAACCCTGGATACTCGCCCCTGCAGAGGAACCGCCTATGACTCCGCCACGTTCCAGTACTTTCCTAAGCTCTTCTTCGGTTCTCGTATCGAGGTAAGAATCGGCTAGATGCCACTGTCGACCTCCTGGAAACCAGACCCCGCTGGCTTCCTGAAGGGCAGTGACAAAGACCTCGGAATCTGCCACGGAACGGTCCTTAGTATGCAGAACAGTCATGTTAGTTGCCCCTAGGTCTCTCCAAGCTTTTAGCCCAGAATAGAACTGGTCATACTCCTCCTCGCCTCCAGCAGTCGGGATCACTACTATCGGAGCGTGGTTCCCACCGGCTAGATCCATAAACCTCTGCATGATCACTGGATCCCTCATCGCTCCTCCCACTATCACCAACGAACCATTGGAAGGACCCGCAGTCTGAGCGACTGACTCGCTATAAAACCCGAAGAAAACAGTGACTACTAATGTGTAGAAAATGGATCGGAACATGTCTCTCTCCTGACGACTGAACTGGGTTACGTGTTAGATGTACTAAACTAATCCTAGGAATACTAAGCTTCTATGTCATAGGGGCACAATGAGGAGCGGGTGCCACTAACCCCAGAAAGCTAGTTTTAAACGATCCAAGAGAGGCATGGGTTCGTGGCCTCCAGAACAGGTGGCTGGGTCAGCTTTGTCATTGTATTCAACTGCATTGGACATAACATCAGAGAATTGAGCTTGTAAAACTGCATCGATAGTTTCAGATCCATAGCTAATTAGCATTCTATCTGCTGAAGAAATCAATTGATTGTGTATTGAGGTCAGGATTTGACCGTTCAGAACATAGGTGAAACGCTTGTCTTCCTTGTCGAACAAATTTTTTCCGTCAGGAAAAATTAGGAATCCTTCACCTACTCCGAATCCTAGATTTGTCAACAAGTGTCCCCAAGCAGCACCGTCGTGGTGTACGTGCACGATATCTTGATCTCCCAGATGCATATGTACCCGAGATTCTGGGGTAACATGTCCATCAGATCCGTAGCAACTGGATACGTCCTCCATGTACCTATCGGAAGAAAGATCAATACGGACATCATCGATGTATACAGCCCAGTTTGCATGATAGTGGGTTATTTCTTCTAATGGAGCCCATAGAAAACGTGCGGTACCGATCGCCATTATCCCAATGGTCATACCTAAGATAATATTTCTGGACATAGTCTCCGTTCCTAATTGTTGGATTTTTTCTGTTTTGTTTTAAGTGCTTGTGATAGATATTAAAATTTTGGTATTAAGGGTAAAGCAATTTTGTGCTCCACTTGTCTTTGGCTTCGCGTTCGAACAAGAGTCGTTCGTGCAGACGATCGGGTCGACCTTGCCAGAATTCTATTCTTCTTGGAGAAACTCTGTAGCCACCCCAGAAGGGTGGCAAGGGAACTTCTTGACCCTCAAAACGTTCTTCTATTTTCTTTACTTCGTCTACTAGAGAAGCTCCTTCAATCGCGACACTTTGCTTTGATGCCCAAGCTCCAATCTGACTACCTCTGTCACGAGTTTCAAAGTAATATTTGGACTCATCCATAGTAGCTCTCGTGACATCACCTTCGATCCTGACTTGTCTCTCCAAGATGGGCCAGTGTAGCAAAAGAGACGCCTTTGGGTTCTGTTCGATTTCTCGGGATTTTCTACTGTTATAGTTAGTGAAAAAAACAAACCCTCTGGCGTCAAAACCTTTCAGTAGCACCATTCGGGAAGATGGAGAACCAGTAGGGCTGGAAGTCGAAAGTGACATGGATTCATAAAGGGTTGTCCCAGATTCCTTGGCCGTAATAAACCACTCTTTGAAGAGTGCTATAGGATCGCTTTGTTGTGTAAAATTCATTTTTTGGATGGATCTGAAGGAATCATTAGCTAAAACCCACACCGAGTGCAGTAGGAAGAGAAGCTATCGAGTCTAAAATTAGGTTTGGTTTAGTTTCTCTTAAGTAGAGATCATCTTCTCTGAATTTTCCGGTCCTAACTAAGATCGAAGCGGCATCGCAGGCGTTTGCGCCTTCGATGTCTGTTTTTAAGTCGTCGCCGACTACAGCCATATTAAAAAGGTCTATACCCATGGATTTCGCTGCTGCGACGAAAAAAGCACGGCTAGGCTTTCCTAAAATTATTGCTTCTTTCTTCGTGGCATATTCTAGTGCTGTGACGAATGCCCCAGCATCGAGAGCTAAGCCAGTTCCAGTATTCCAGTAAGGATTTCGGTGCAGCGCTATGAATTCTGCCCCATCCATGATGTGCTGAAATGCTTCATTTAACATTGTAAAATCCCAATCTTTTCCCATGTCCCCAACGACTACTGCTTGTGGGGAGGTCTCATTCATCGTGAAGTGTGCAAAATCGGCGTAAGTATCGGGACCCACCCTGAGTGCCAAGTTCCAGAGCCCTTTTCTTTCAAGCCAGGAAGCCGCAGCGAGTGGAGCAGTTAGAACTTCTTCTAGTTCAACCTTTAGCCCCATTTCGCACAGCCTTTCAACAAGAGCTGTCCTTGGCATCCGGGAAATATTCGTCCCAAATCTCATAGGAATATTTCCACGTCGGAGATTTTCAATTGCGTCAGCAGCACCCGGAATTAATTTATCTCCAACGAATATAGTTCCGTCTAGATCGATTAATACGGCTTCTATGTCTTCAAGTATTTCTGGCATGATGACCCTCCGCTCAGAGATAAAAGCAACATTCTTCAGTTAGGTCTTACTGAATGAATCGATTAACATTTAATTTACTAGGTTAGGCCGACAATTTCACCATTTCCCGATACAGACATTCCTTCGGAAGCTGGATGTAGAGCTAACCCAGGCATGGTCATGATACTGCCAGTTTTGGCAACCACGAATCCCGCTCCAGCCGATGGGGTGACCTCTCTTACGCTGATTCTGAACCCCTTAGGTCTTCCTAGCAATTTTGGATTATCAGAAAACGAATATTGTGTTTTGGCTATACACACAGGTACGTTGCCCATTCCGATCGACTCCAGATGGTCGATAGTGGCTTCTGATCCGCCTACGAAATCAACTCCTTCGGCACCATAGATTTGGGTAGCTACGGTCTCTATTTTTTCTCTGAGCCCCATCTCATCTGGGTATAGAGGGCGGTAATTAGCCACACCAGATTCTACCATCTCCGAGACCACATCTGCTAAATCAAGACATCCAGTTCCAGTCTGGCTGTGTGGATCGGCTTCTACACAAATAGTGTTCCATTCTTTGCAGGCTTCTAAGACGGCTGCGATTTCTGAGTCAGTGTCGGTAGCAAATCTGTTAATAGCTACAATGGGAGGGATCCCAAACTTGTTGACATTTTCTATATGGCCTTTCAGGTTTTCCAATCCCTTTTTTACTGCATTTATATCTTCATTTTCCAAAGTGTTCTTGGGCACCCCTCCATTCATTTTTAAAGCTCTTATCGTAGCTACGATTACCACAGCCTGAGGTTGTAATTCTCCAATTCGACATTTGATATCAAAGAATTTTTCAGCTCCCAGGTCAGCCCCAAAACCAGCTTCCGTTACAACGATGTCACCAAGAGAGATCGCTGTCTTAGTAGCCACGAGCGAATTGCAGCCATGTGCAATGTTTGCGAAAGGACCACCATGAATGAAAGCAGGAGTTCCTCCTATCGTTTGTACTAGATTCGGATTTAGGCTGTCTTTCAGTAGGAGTGTCATAGCTCCAGGCGCATTAAGCTCTTTCGCGCGGACTGGATCACCATTCCTGGTTGATCCTATAATAATGTTGCCGAGTCTATTTGTTAGATCCTCGAGAGACCGTGACAAACAGAAAATAGCCATGATCTCAGAAGCTGCAGTAATAACAAACCCATCCTCCCTAGGGATTCCTCCAGTTCTTCCTCCTAGCCCTACTACTATGTTT
Organism: Longimicrobiales bacterium; assembly: GCA_028822645.1. Taxonomy (GTDB): domain Bacteria; phylum Gemmatimonadota; class Gemmatimonadetes; order Longimicrobiales; family Gaopeijiaceae. The sequence goes on from JAPKDG010000061.1 coordinate 4,656, forward strand.
CTGAGGGCTCGATCGTTCATGTCCACTGCTCTAGGCCAAGTAATCTGTCGATGGTCTATTTCCAAGCTATTCGGTCGGAAGAGATGGTTGTCCAGAAGCGCTGACAGCAATGAATGGGCTGAAGTGATGGCGTGAAAATCACCAGTGAAGTGAAGATTAATATCAGCCATGGGAACAACCTGAGAATATCCCCCGCCTGCGGCTCCCCCCTTTATGCCGAAAACGGGACCCAAGCTAGGTTCGCGAAGGCATAGAATGGGGTTCCGATCTCTGAGAGTCAAAGCGTCTGCCAGGCCCACTGAAACAGTAGATTTTCCTTCTCCAGCGGCTGTGGGACTAATGCCTGTGACCAGGACTACTTTGCCTTCTCTGCTCTTACGTTTTTCGACTAGGTCGAGTGGAATTTTAGCTTTGTAATGCCCGTAGGGTTGAATCTCAGTAGAATCAAGTCCTATTTTTTCAGCAATTTCAGCAATCGGTTTCAGTTTAGCTGATTGTGCAATTTCGATATCAGTAGGCATTAGTTTCAATATCCCGTTTAGGTTTGGCAGTTCACAATCTCTATAGGTCTAGCCTGCTAGAGTCCACCTTATTACTTAGTAATGTAAAGCTTTTTTGACCTTAAGGGTAAAATTTTTCGTACAGACGGAGTTTTATTTACCTGAGAGGATCTCCTTGCATTGGAGGCGTATTTTGACCAGAGTTAAGCTCAGATGAACTTTACTAGCAACCAAGAAATCATCCTACGATGGAAGGATGAACCGGCACCCCTTTTGGGGGTACTTCAGGAATTTCACGACAGAGACGGTTATTTGTCGGAGCAAGTTCTCAGACAAATAGCAAAAACTCTGAAAATTCCTGTGGCGGATCTTTTTGGAACAGTCACGTTTTATCACCATTTTTCTCGCGAACCCGGTGGCCTTGAAGCTCCTCGTGTTTGTAACGGTCCTATTTGCAGGATGCATGGGAGTGATGACCTACTGAAAAGTCTCGAGGGAGCCTCTCCGATGCCTTGTTCAGGGAGATGTGATCAACCTATACCAGTGCTAAGAGGACGTGAAACTCTGGTGGGCCTCCCTGGTTCAGACCTGGAGAGGAAGCCTTCGCTTATGCCGCCGGTATTGCCGGACAATATGGAAGAATGCGTTTTTGTAGATATTAGAGATCCTAGACGGGCAAGCCTCGAAGGTTATTTGAATAGTGGAGGTTATGATGCTCTTAAGATTGCTATTGAATTAGGGTCGGAAGGGTTAATTAAACTTGTGGATGATTCTGGCCTGGCAGGGCGTGGAGGTGCTGGGTTCCCTACTGGTAGGAAGTGGAAAGCAGTCGCGGATGCATCTGGTAACCCTAAAACGGTGGTTTGTAACGCCGACGAAGGAGAACCGGGGTGCTTTAAAGATAGATGTATAATGGATTACGACCCCCATGCTCTGGTAGAAGGGATGGTCCTGGCTGCTTACGCTACGGGAGCAACTAGGGGATTTATCTATCTGAGATACGAGTATCCAGAAACGGAAGAAATTCTTGCCTCTGCAATTCGGGAAGCGTATGAGAAAAAATTCCTAGGTCAGGATATCTTGGGTACTGATTTCGCTTTTGATCTTTATCTTAGAAGAGGAGCGGGAGCCTATATCTGCGGAGAGGAAACGTCACTGCTGAATAGCCTCGAAGGCAAGCACCCTTTCCCTCGTAACCGTCCACCTTATCCTGTAACAAACGGATATGAAGACCTGCCTACTGTCGTAAATAATGTCGAGACACTAGCCTCTGTGCCACCGATTGTTCGAAATGGCGCTCACTGGTATCAAGATTTAGGTATCGGAGATCAGGGGGGGACCAAAATCATTAGTTTATCAGGAGATATTGTAAGGCCTGGAAATTATGAGGTACCACTAGGTTTCTCCTTGATGGAGCTAATTGAAGACTTGGCAGGAGGTTGCGCTCTAGGTCGCTCAGTTCAGGCGGTCACTATGGCAGGTCTTTCTGGTGGGTTTCTGGCTGGTGGAGACCTAGACGTGACACTGGATGAACCCAGTATACGTGAGAAAGGTTCGTTTTTAGGAGCAGGTGGGATAATGGTTTTTGACGATACCAGAGATATGGTAAAAGTGGCATTTCAGGCCATGGAATTTTTTGCCCATGAGTCGTGTGGCAAATGTTTTCCCTGTCGGATAGGCACTCAAAGACTCTCTGAGAGGCTGGCTGGAACAGCAGGGCCTACGGATTTGCAGCAATGGTTAGATGAAGTAATAGACCTGGGTAAGACAATGACAGAAACCAGTGCTTGCGGTTTAGGTATGGCGGCTCCATTGATCTCTAGTAGCCTCCTGAAGTATTTTCCTGAGAGCGTTTCACACCATGTTACAGGATGATGCCATGAATGTATCGATAGAAAAAAGAAAAATGGCGGCCAGGTGAAAAAGCCAACCCTTGTGTTAGATGGTGACCAGATTGGTTTCAATCTGGGCGAAACGGTCTATGAGGTAGCAGAGCGAAGCGGTATTGATATACCAACACTTTGTTACGATTCCAGGCTCGATCCCTTTGGTGGTTGTCGGATGTGTATTGTCGAAGTGGAGGGGTCTAGGAATCCAGTGGCTTCGTGCACTACTAAGGCGATGCCTGGAATGAGAGTAAAGACTGCAGGTGGCCGATTGGATATGCACAGAAGAGTTCTCTTAGAAATGGTGGTGTCAGAGAATAGAGAACTCGATGTGGATCCTCTCTCCGGCTATGCTTCCCAGGAACTTAAGCTTCTGGCTGACAGATATGATGCCCGCTCAGGACGTTTTAACGGAAAACAGTCAGGTCAAAGTTTTGAAGATGACCCTAATCCATTTATAAAGAGAGACTACGATAACTGTATCTCTTGCTATCGTTGTGTACGGGTTTGTGCAGAGCAGGAAGGTGACTACGCTATCACGGTCGTCAATAGGGGTTTTGAGACTAAAATTTCTACTGAATTTGAAGGATTATTGAATGATTCAGCATGTACTTTCTGCGGGCAGTGCATACAGACATGTCCGACAGGAGCATTGGGAGACTTAAAAGCTCTAGCAAATCGAGAAGTTCCAGGTGAGACGAAAAAGACCAGGACTATTTGTACTTACTGTGGAGTTGGATGTTCAATCGACGTTCTGTCTAGGGGTGAAAAAGTCATAGGAGTACTGCCTGCTATGGATGGTCCAGCTAATAAAGGAGCTCTCTGTGTCAAAGGTCAATTTGCTTATGATTTCGTAGGACATCGTGATCGTCTGAAAACCCCACTAATTAAGAATGGTTCTGGTCAATTGGAACCGGCATCCTGGGAAGATGCTTTGAACTGTGCTGCTGAAGGATTAAGCAAGGCGGTGCAAGAGCACGGTCGTCACAGTCTCTATGCTATTGCATCTGGTCGTGCGCCGAATGAAGTGGCATATGTAATGCAAAAATTCGTTAGAGCTGGACTCGGCACCAATTATATAGATAACTGCAGTCGAGCCTGACACGCTCCTACCGTCGCCGGTCTGGCGGCAAGTATTGGACGGGGCGCGATGTCCAATCCATTGGCTGACATGGAAAAGCCTGATGTGATTTTTTGCATTGGCACTAACATGACAGAAGCACACCCTGTGGCTGCCACTCGTCTCAAGAGAGCCCTAGCCAAGGGCGCCAAATTAATAGTAGCAGATCCTCGAAGGATAGAGTTGGCTAACTTGGCAGATCTTTATCTGCCGATTCGAGTGGGTTCCGATACAGCTCTGCTTTTGGCCATGGCTCATGTTATTTCCAGGGAAGGTTTGACTAATAAGCAGTTTATGAATGAGCGTACCGAAGATCCTGAGAAATTCCTAAAACATATAGAGAAGACTACTCCTGAATGGGCTGCTGAGATATGTGAGATAGCCCCGGAAGAGATAGAGAAGGCAGCTCTTTTATACGGTTCTGCTAGTAGAGGTGCAATATACTATACCTTGGGAATAACGGAGCACATTTGTGGTGTAGAGAATGTTCAAAGTCTATGCAACCTCGCTTTATTGACGGGTAATATTGGGAGAGAAGGTACGGGTATAAATCCTATGCGTGGCCAGAACAATATTCAAGGGGCTGGTGATATGGGTGCTTTGCCCAATAACTATCCTGGTTTTCAATCGGTCACGGATCCTGATGTCCAAAGAAAATTTGAAAAAGCTTGGGGAAGAAAGGTCGACCTGGAACTAGGAATTACTAAAGTCACTGCTTTGGATATGTGCGGAGACCAAATCAGGGCCATGTTGATTGATGGTGAAAACACAGTAGTATCCGATCCTGATCGTAATCATTGCGAACGTGCTTTAAAAAGTCTGGATTTTTTAGTGGTTACGGACCTGTTTCTTACTGAAACGGCTGCTATGGCAGATGTTGTTTTCCCTGCAGCATCCTGGACCGAAGTGGATGGGACACAGACTAATACTGAAAGGAGAGTGC
>JAPKDG010000002.1 GCA_028822645.1 Longimicrobiales bacterium
ATCCAAATCTCCATCTGAATCGTAGTCACCCCAAGCGACGGCTCGTGTCTCATCTTCATCAGCCAACCCAACGTCGGGTGCTACATCGGTGAAGAAATTTCCAGTATTTTGATACAATCTGTTAGCTTTTCCACGAAATCCGACATACAAGTCCAAATCCCCATCTGAATCGTAGTCACCCCAAGCGTTGGTCTGCGCGCCATCATCAGAGAAAACTTCGAACTGATGTCGGGAAAAATTTGGAGATTCGTTTTCTGATATATTATCGAAAGGCTGATCTTCGCCAATGTCCATACGATTGCAGGTTGCTAACAGAAGGAAGATTCCCATGAAAACTAAGTTTCGGTACGTAAGTTTTCTGAAGCCAGTCTTATTTTTCGCCATTTATAGAATCCGGTTCACGAGGTACACGATCTTAATCGTTAACATATTTTTGTCAGTTATAAAAGAACTTGATGGACATAAGTTCTGTATCTAACAGTATAAGGAGTGTCAGCTCATTTAAAAGCAACACTACTAGATTTATATAGCCCTTATATATAGGGTTACTTGAAGTAGCTGCAGCAACTGTAATAAACCAAATGGGAACAAAATGGAAAACGAGAGAATTGATATCGATCCAGGAGGCCTTTTAGAGTACTCGGTAGTATTCTCTGATCGCTCACTGAACCACATGTCCCAGTCTTTTCAGGGGGTCATGAGGGATATTTCTGGAACTCTGAAGCAAGTTTATAGGGCCCAATCAGTGGTTCTGGTTCCAGGTGGTGGAACATTTGGTATGGAAGCTGTGGCCAGGCAGTTTGCAACCGACAAAAATTGTCTGGTAATCCGGAATGGATGGTTTAGTTATCGCTGGACTCAAATTTTTGAAATGGGTTCTATTCCATCAGAAAGCACTGTTTTAAAGGCGAGCCGCCTATCTGAAAAGAATAATTCTCCCTTCAGGCCTCCAGTGATCGATGAGGTAATTAACTGTATCAAGCGGGACAAACCTGAGGTCGTGTTTGCTCCCCATGTGGAGACGGCAGCGGGCATTATTTTGCCAGACGACTATATCCGTGCTGTAGCAGAAGCTGTACACGAAGTTGGGGGCCTTTTCGTCTTAGATTGTGTGGCTTCGGGAGCCTTATGGATTGATATGGAAGCAACGGGTGTTGATGTCCTGATTTCCGCACCCCAGAAAGGTTGGAGTGGCTCCCCATGCAGTGGTTTAATTATGCTGGGTTCCCGAGCTGTCGATAAACTGGGGTCAACTACCAGTACAAGTTTTGCTGGTGATTTAAAAAAATGGAAGGAGATCATGGACGCCTATGAAAATGGTGGACATGCATATCATGCTACTATGCCTACGGATTCCTTGCGACAGTTCCACAAAGTAATGAAGGAAACGGAGGCATTCGGTTTTGCTGAAGCTAAGCAGAAGCAGGGAGAGTTAGGTAAAAGAGTTCGGGATTTACTTGAGGGAGTCAATATCAAGAGTGTAGCTGAAGTGGGTTTTCAGGCTCCCAGTGTTGTAGTGAGCTACACAGATGATGTTGGTATACAGAATGGTGCAAAGTTCTCCGAACTAGGGATGCAGGTAGCTGCGGGAGTGCCCTTGATGTGTGATGAACCCAAAGATTTTCAAACTTTTCGTCTAGGGCTTTTTGGTCTGGACAAATTAGCGAATATAGATCGCACGTTGGAAAGGCTGGAAGGAGTACTGACTCAGGTTTTAAACGATTAGGGAATGTGTGAGATCAGGTGGTTATCTTTACCATCAGCGAATTTTCCGAAAAGTACTTTTCTATGACTGCGGAATTCAATCGAACTATCTTTTTTCCCAATCTATGGCAGAAAGACGGGACAAGGCTAACTGAAGAGCTTGAGTTCCATTTCGCCCTCCACCTTGGGCTTTCAACGCATTGTATAGTTGGTGGGCCATCGCTAAGCCAGGCAACGATAAGTTCATTCGCGCGGCTTCATTGAGAGCAATGGCCATGTCTTTGATGAAGTGTTCTACAAAAAAACCAGGTTCGAAATCGTTATTAATTATTCTAGGTCCGTAGTTATCCAGAGACCAACTTCCTGCTGCTCCGGAACTCACGGATTTCATGACCGTCTCTAGATCTAATCCAGATGTGTGTGCATAAAGCAAAGCTTCGCAGACGCCTATCATACCAGATGCAATCAATATCTGATTTACCATTTTAGTGTGTTGACCAGATCCAGGACCTCCTTGGTGGACGATAGTGGTTCCCATAGCCTCAAAGCAGGGCCTTATTATCTTGATAGTAGCTTCTTCGCCTCCTACCATAATCGACAGGCGTCCTTCTCTGGCCCCTACGTCTCCCCCAGACACTGGAGCATCGACAGTAGCTACTCTTACCTTTGTTGCTTGTCGGTAGATTTCCCTAGCCAGGGAAGGATCACTCGTAGTCATGTCTACAAGGATATTTCCAGGGGCACACCCCTTAAGTAGGCCATTAGCGCCCAGGAAAACTTCTCGGACATCACTAGGGAAAGCGACTATACTGAAAATTACGTCACTGTTTTTTGCTACTTCCATTGGGTTATCTCGCCACTCCGCTCCTTTCTCTAGAAGTTCGTTAGCTGTCTCTTTGGTCCGTGTAAACACAGTTGTGCTGAATCCACGGTCCATGAGGTGTTTACACATGCTGCGTCCCATTACACCCAATCCAATCCATCCAATTCTAGTCTTGCCTGGTTCAACAGTCATCGCCGTTACTCTTTAGTGAATTGTTTGTAGAATTTCCATAAATCGCCTGCAGAACTATCTTGTTGTTACCACAGTGTATGTAATAGACACTGTGTCGCAAGGAGTAGGAATAGGAAGAATCTTTGTATTGTGTCGATCTTGGAGAATGTGTGGCAGAGAAGCAGTGGTTTAGACTGAAATGTGAATCTAAAGGATTCGCAATCTTTACCACAAAATATTTGAAGCAAGCGGGAGACTAAATGATGAAACGAAGACACTTGATTAGCTTGGGCTTTTTGTTGTTCATTTTACAGACAGGATGTGGATCGGAAGCTGGAGATGAATCTAATAGTAGCCCAGGAAATGGGAGTGTCCCATCCTTTTCTGTGGATCCTACTTGGCCACTAGAGTTGCCTAACAATTGGATCTTAGGATCAGTAACAGGCGTGTTTGTAGATCAGAAGGAGCATATTTGGATAACCCACCTTCCAGAGACGTTGACGGCAGAGGAGACATCAGCCGTCCAGGACCCTCCAATTGGCACATGCTGTGCTCCCGCCCCTGTGGTTATCGAATTTGATCAGGCCGGTCAGGTAATCCAGGCCTGGGGAGATTCTTCTCAAAATGTCGAAGACTTTCCAAGAAATCCCCATGGGATTTTTGTAGATCACAACGACTTTGTTTGGGTAGGGAGTTATAGGCACCATCGGGTAATGAAATTTACTCGTTCAGGGGAGGTGGTTTTGGTTCTAGGCGAGTATGACCAAAATTCTGGCAGCAATGATGTAAGTCTACTAGGGGGACCAGCTGGTATCTGGGTCGATCCTGAAACTAATGAAGCTTATATAGCTGATGGGTATAGAAATCGTCGAGTGGTGGTCTACGATGGAGAATCTGGAGAATATCTGAGGCATTGGGGAGCATATGGTGAGATACCAGATGATAATTATGACTATGGTGATCGAGATCCAGAGGGTCTTCCAGTTCGTCAATTTTCTACAGTTCATGGCATCTTAGGCAGCAACGATGGTCTGATCTATGTAGCAGACCGAAGAGGCAATCGAATACAAGTGTTTCAGAAAAATGGAGATTTTGTTTCAGAGAAGGTGATCGCTCCTAGAACACTAGCTTCTGGTTCAGCTTTTGTATTCGCGCTGTCTCCCGACGAGGAACAAAAATGGCTCTACATGGCTGATGGGACTAATCACAAGGTATGGATTTTGGAAAGAGAAACCTTGGATGTACTAGGAGAATTCGGCAGAGGAGGAAGACAGGTAGGACAATTTTTACGCCCCCATGGAATGAGTGCAGATTCAGAAGGGAATTTGTATATTGGAGAAGCTTCTACTGGACGGAGAGTGCAAAAATTTCTAGTGACAAAAAAATAGTAGAAAATCAAGATGGGAACAGTACAGATATTCCTTCGGGTGACGTGTACATGCCTTTTCCTGAGTGCGCCACACCCGAAACAATCTTTTGAGTGTGGTTATTTGCTGGGAAGAGTGAATCCATATATCTAATTAGGTTCTGGCCTCTTGAAAACCGATTGTCGCCTTGTAGATTGGCGCCACAAGACACATCTAGTTGATATGAATCCACGTCTTGATCTCCGATCAAGATGGTAACGTTTCTAGCCACTAGGTTCTCTCTAATTTGATCTAGACTTGTGGACCGCATATATGTATTGAGATTTTTCAGGCCATAATGCCAGTAGTCGTACTCAGGGCATTCCGAGCGGATTGGTGAGCTAAAATATCCATCGATAAAACGCTCTGGTCCGAGGTATAGATAGGTGGAGGGATTGGCCACAACATAGCGGGTGTTGATATGCTCAGAGGTTTCTTCTGGCTTCCTCCCCGCAGCAAATCTGTGTGCCACTTGTCCCCCGGCTGAGTGCCCAGTGACAATAATTTCTCTTAATTCAGGGAATCCAGACCTTGTGCTCAAGAGGTCTATTATTTTCTCAATGGCGCTGTATGAACTAACTCTTGGCCTAGGCTTGCTATCGGTGACAGAAAGGTGCCCCTTTTTCCATCCACTGTTGGTCCAGAATGGCTCGTTGGCAGTGGGGTTATCTTCTACTATTTGAAACTTGGGTGCTATGACAATCGTTTTGCTCAGGGATGGATCCCTTTGCTGGGCTGCTAAGATCATTGTTTCAAAATTTGAAGAATGATTTCTTGTTGTTCCATGGATTATGATGATGGCGGTCTGAACTCGTGGATCCCCGCTGTCTAAAGAATGAGTTCTCAATATCGGCAAGAATGATTGCTGGCCCAATTGAACCGATTGAGCGCATGCACTGGAAGCCTTAACACATGGGTTTAAATCTTTTGAGACGGAGGGCTTAACTGGATCTTGACTATCTCCACATCCTGATAAGGTTATAAACCATAAAATGAGGGTTTTTCTAGCGATCCACACAATAACTCGAGAACCTGATTCTGTTCCTTGAATTTGTTTTAAAATTCCAGTGGTAGTTCTCATTTTGTGGCTTTGCGGTACAGGGGAAGATTCCCGAAGAAATTTACGAGTTGGGATAGGTCCAACTATGGGCATGTGGCTGGATGAGTTCAGCTGTCATACCCGGAAGTTTATCAGGATACAGAAAAGCTTCATATCCGTCATTGGCATCTAGAATTCGATCTTCAAAAATGGGAATGCCATGCTCTCTCAGATGGTCAATGTCGTGATGAATATCTTTGGTTCGCAGAGCAATATGATCCATGCCTTCTCCTCTCTCTTGCAGAAATCGATTCACTCTGGATTCGGGATTCCAGTTCTCGACCAAGTGCAACCAGCATTGGTTTGGGAGGAGTATCCTTGCGTCTAATTGCATGCCTTGACCCTGATCATCCCTGAGATCCTGTGCTTTAAGTCCGAAAAGTTGCTCGAAGCGATCACAGGCTTGGCTTAGATCATTGACGCATAATCCGACATGCTGGAGTTTGGTTATCTCTAGGGTTTCACTGAGGGGTGCGCTGACTGACTCTGGCGGATAAAACCAACTCCGATCGTGGGATTGAATAAGTTCGATGGTCAGTCCGGGCAGTTGATCCGGGAAAATGAAAGCTTCATATCCGTCGTTAGCGTCGAAAATTGTGTCTTCCCAGATAGGAATACCAATTTGTCTCAGGTGTTCAACATCTCCTTCAATATCGTCGGTTTCCAGAGATATGTGTTCGAGGCCTTCCCCTTTCTCTTGCAGAAATCGATTCACTCTAGATTCGGGATTCCAGTTTTCGACTAAATGTAACCAGCATTCGTTGCCTAGAAGTACCCTGGCATCCAATTGCATTCCCTGCCCTTGGTCATCTCGAAAATCGATAGCCTCAAGCCCTAAGGCGTTCTTGAATTGGGCACATGAAGCATGGAGGTCTTTGACTACAACCCCTATATGTTGCACTCTGAGTATAGCCATAATCTAGTTGTCCTTATGTTTGTGTATCTCTCCAGCTTTCATCACAAAACTCACCTTTTCAAGCAAGGTTATATCATCCAAAGGATTTCCTGGCACAGCTATCAGGTCAGCCCATTTCCCTGCCTCTAAGGTACCAACCTGATCGAGTATTCCAAGGAGCTCTGCTGCGTCTGAAGTGGCGTTTTTAATGACTTGCATCGGGGTGGCTCCAAGAGTCTCAATCATAACTTTGAATTCTTGTGCGTTGCGTCCGTGTAAATTGCCCGAAGCGTCAGTTCCGAATGCGAAACGGACTCCTTCTTGATAGGCTTTTCTCATAGCTGTTTCCCTCAATCCAGACATTTCTATAGCTTTTTGGATGGAATAGTCGGGGATGCCTCGTTCTTCTCCAAACTCGATGATTTCATCCAGTATCAGAAGTGTTGGGACTATGAAAGCACCTTTTTCCTTCATCAATTCGATACCTTCATCATCTATTAAGCTGCCGTGCTCTATAGATGCAACCCCGGCCCGGACAGCTGCTTTCAATCCTTCAGCTCCATGAGCGTGAGCTATGACTTTGCGACCCAATCTGTCTGCTTCTTCAACAACGGCACGGAGTTCTTCATCGCTGTACTGGGGGTGGTCTACTGCATCTCCCGATGATAGGATCCCACCGGTTGCTACGATTTTTATGTGATCTGCTCCAAATTTTACCAGTGTTCGAACTGCCATTCGCAGATTGTCAGGTCCATCAACTACCATTCCAGTACCAGGGATGTCGATGAGGGGACTCCATCCGTTGACGTCAGAATGTCCACCGGTGATTCCTAGGGATGCAGCAGCAACATACATGCGTGGACCTGGAACGATCCCTTGGGCTATCAGGTCACGAAGGGCAACGTCGGCGTAGTGAAGTGCTCCAGCATTGCGGATAGTGGTAAACCCAGCTTGTAAGGTTTTTTCTGCATTTACAACACCGTAAATAGCTCCATGTGCCCCATGTTCACGGAGGACAGACATATCTCCGCCGTCATGATCCGAAGAGTTGATATGCGTGTGCATGTCCATAAGGCCAGGCAGTACTGTATGGTTTGATAAATCTATGACATTTGCACCCGTAGGAATCTCTATAGATGTGGAAGGTCCTATTTTGGAAATCCTATCACCGATGATGACTAGAGATGCGGAATTCATTGTTGTACCGTCACCGATGATGACCTTGTCTGCCTTAATTACGGTCACTTGGTCTGATTGTGCTGAGGCATCGTTGGTTGTAAAAAAAGACCAAAGGAGCGTCAGGCAAAGAAATGATCTTAGTGTATGGGCTGGGTAAGCAATTAATCGTCTAGGTTTCACTGGTCTTGAATCTCCGTTAAGGTTTCTTGGCCATCTAGGAAACAAATACAATCAGTTTAAGTAGCAAGATAAAGGCTCCGTTAGTTTAACTTAGTTTCTATTCTATTCCGAGGATCTTATGGGTTTGAATGCTTAGAGTCCATTTGGGATTCTTTAGGGAGTATGCGATTGCTTTAGCTGTGTTGGCTGCCAGATCGGGACCATCCATAGGTTGTAATGAAAAATGGTCGAATTGTAAATTTTCAAACTGACTTGGGTTGGCATCTTTTTGGGGAAATACAAATTTGAGTTCATCTCCAGTGCTGACAACGAGCTTTGCATTTGCTTTAGGGCTGACACAAGACCAGTCGATTCCTGTTGGCAAGCGTATGGTTCCATTCGTCTCTACTGCTACTTGAAAGCCCTTTTCGTGCAATGCTTCTATGGCTAGAGAATCTAGTTGCAGAAGAGGTTCCCCTCCTGTGCACACAACGTATCTATTCTGGTCCATTCCAACGGAGTCTGTCCATGTTTTTTCGACAGCTTCTGATAGCAACGAAGGGTTTCTGAATTTGCCGCCTCCTGGCCCATCTACTCCTACGAAGTCGGTGTCACAAAACTGACAGGTAGCTTTATTTCTGTCCTTTTCCTGTCCAGTCCAGAGATTGCATCCAGAGAATCGAAGAAACACTGCAGGACGTCCGGTATGCCTGCCTTCCCCTTGTAGTGTGTAGTAAATCTCTTTTACAGTATACATAGAAGGCCTTTAATCCAGCACAGTAAGTTTGACAGTTAGATTGCTATCTAAGAATAGTATATCAAGGTGATTGCTTTGTTTAGATTTCTAGCTTAATTGAAGCGTGAAGTCCAGAAAGATGTTATTTCTTTTGTGATACGAGTCTACTTAGAAATTTGAAACAGGACGTGAAATGAGTCTGTTTATTCTTAGAATATTTTTTGTAAGTTCCATTGTCTATATGAATCTGATGTTTTTCGGCGTCAACCCAATCATGGCACAAGAAAATGCGTACCCTTTACAGATGAGCGAAGGAAAAACGAGTCACCGTCCAGAAGTTCCAGGAGTTAATGGTTTAGTCACTGCAGGCCATCCTTTGGCGTCGATGGCGGGTTTAAGAATTCTAATGGCAGGTGGCAACGCAATAGATGCATCAGTGGCAGTGTTGGCGACTCTAAATGTTGTCCGACCGCAGATGTCGGGGGCAGGAGGAAATGGCTTCCTTACCTATTTCGATAAAAACTCTGGAGATGTTCATTCCTTGACCGCTGCGGGGGCTGCCCCTAAAGCTCTAGTAGCTAGTGAACTGGAAGCTGAAGAGCTAAACAAGGGAATTCTTGCTGGTGTAGTGCCTGGATTGCTAGGAGGTTGGGTATCCATGCTCAAGGCTCATGGTAGTATGAGCTTGTCTGAGGTGTTGATGCCAGCTTTGGAGTACGCTGAAAACGGTCATCCGATAGAAGCTTCAGTGGTCCAAGCCATCGAATCTCAGCAGGATTTATTTAGAAGTTATCCTTCCAGTGCTCGGACATTTCTTCCAGGTAATAAAATCCCGAAAGTGGGAGAGCTTTTCAGGATGCCAGAGTTGGCTTCCACATTTCGAAAATTAATGGAAGCAGAACAAACGGCATCTGATGAAGGGAAAAGTCGTGGCGAAGCTCTGGATGCTGCTTTCGATCGGTTTTACAGTGGTGATATTGCAGATGAATTCACGCGATTTTATGCGAAAGAAGGAGGGTTGTTTGCCAAAGAAGATTTCAAAGAATTTTCTCCGATTTGGAGCAAGCCTCTCCATGTGAAATATAGGGGGTATGACATTTATTCTTCTCCTCCGACGTCACGAGGTGGCCTGGAAGTATTAATGCAAATGAAACTCATTGAAAGGTTTGACATAGAGGCGCTTGGGGAAGGAAATCCTCTTCTTACTCATTTGATGGTCGAGGCTATTCAAGTAGCCAAGTCTGACATTTATCAGTATGTCGCTGACCCGAATCTCTTCTCTGTTCCGACAGAAGGGATGTTGAGTGAAAATTATATTTCTCTTCGGAGCAAGCTAATCTCAGAAGACAATAGTATGACCTATCCGATGGCAGGCAGGCCTGATGGCCATGATAAGGGTTCCAATGAATTCTGGAATGCAGGGAAAAATCTACAGCTGGGCTCAGATAGGGAAGTCAGTCACCCCGGGAGTACTACCAGCTTTTCTATTATGGATAAAGAAGGCAATATAGTGGCATGTACACCTACCCATGGCGGTGCTTTTGGGACGGGGGTCGTTGTTGGAAATACGGGCATCACCTTTAATAATGGAACACGAATTGGATCTACTTCCCCTTACTCTGGTCATGTCAATTACGCCAGAGGTGGACAGGTCCCTATTTTAAACAACTCGCCAGTGATCGTACTTAAGGATGGTGAATTTGTTTTGGCTCTGGGGACTCCGGGTGGTGAGACTATCGGGCAGACACAATTCCAAGTACTGGTCAATGTTCTCGATCTAGGAATGTCCGTACAAGAAGCTATAGAAGCTCCACGTTTCAGTCTGTTTGCAAGGCCTAATTTTTATAGGGCTGGGTCTGAAATTACCATGAGAATTGAAGATAGAATTTCAATAGAACACTTCCAGGGACTGCAGAAATTAGGCCACAATGTTGAATTGGCCCCATCCTACTCATTGGGCAGCATTCAAGCAATTTTGAAAAATATCAGTTTGGGAACATTCATGGCTGGAGCGGACCCTCGTCGTGCTGCATACGCTGTAGGGTGGTGAACAATCCGGCTTATTAAATGATATGTTCCAGTGATGTATCAGAGAATAAAAAATGGGGGATGACCTTTTTCTTGGGGCACCCCCCACTTTTACATAGGGGAATTATTGGAACGTCTCCCAATTCTTAGTTGCTATCAATCTTTTCTAATATGGTAGGGAGGAATCGTTTGATTCCCCTGTATTCTCTACTGGAGAAGAGTAGAAGTCGGGCTCTTCCATGGCTTCAGCTGAAGAATCTTCGGCTGAAGCACTATCAGAAAAATGAGTATAGGTTTTCGCCGCTACGAACCAACTCAAAAGTAGTACACCAGCACTCAAAACAGCTGCCATAACTCCTCTTTCTCCATTAATCACATAGTAAACATCAACTATCATGATTTGAGAGAGAGCTATGACCATAGCTGTTTTCATCACGTCCCCTACCATACCGATGGCATAGTCGAAGAAAATGACAAAAACTAACGACCCGAGAAGCGATGTTACTTCTGGACCAAAGGGTGCATTGCTAGCATAGTCCGGACCCATTTGCGGTGCGAAGAGAAACCGTACTCCTAAGTAAGTGACTAAAAAGACGGCAAAGGTGGTGGTGAGGATTGGCTTGATTCTATCGCTCATGATTTAAACTCCCTGAAAAAGGACATAAAAACCTACGAAAGCTATCTGGAATGTTAAGTCAGCTATAAAAATCTAGGGATTACTATTTCTTGCCGCAAATGAACAGGACTGTGATTTGGCTCTTAGGTTTCACACCAGTTCAGCCGTATGTCCAAGGATAGACGGAAGCCATCTGGTGTTGTGAGCCAGTTTTAGGCAAATTATAGGCACTGCAATATTTGATCGATTATTGCTTTATTAGGCATGAAAATTGCAACACATTTGTTTGGCTTTTAACGCTATCCAGTCTGGGTGAGTCATTACCTCGAGGTTCGGTGAGTTATACTGGACGATTGCCTGAAAAAAGACGAAATCGTTGTGATTGAAAAGAATAAATATGTGAAAAAAATCAAATTTGTAGCTTTGGTGTTTCTCTCTATTTTTGCCCTGTCAGACATAGTAGTTGCTCAGACGGGCCATTTGATGGGACGCGTCAGAGACGAACAGGGTGCTGCGGTAGAGGGTGCCCTAGCTCGCGTTGTCAGTCTCAGTACGGATGAGATTGTCGCGTTGGCATCTACAGATGATCTCGGGTTTTTTGAATTAATGGAATTGCCTGGAGATCTCATCCGACTGGAAGTACAGAGGTTAGGCTTTATGGCTTATAGCCAAGAATTCCAGTTGGGCGATTCGGAGACTCGGGTCATAGCTGTTGAACTCCAAGTGCAAGCTTTGGAGATAGAAGGACTTACAGTGGAAGGGACTCGTGAACCAGCCGAGATTGCTTTTGAAGAAGAAGCAGGTTTGACAGTCAGGTCTGTCGAAGCAGCAGATATCAAGATGATTCCTGGATTTATTGAGCCAGACCCAATTCGTGTCGCAGAGGTTCTTCCGGGAGTGATAAGTACGTCCGACTTCTCGGCATCATTTAATGTTCGGGGGGGATCGGCTGATCAAAATCTGATTCTTTTAGATGGGTTTCCAATTTTCAATCCGGCCCACTTAGGAGGGTTGGTATCAGTTTTTAACTCCGATATGGTTCGAAGAGCTGAACTCAGTGCGGGAGGATTTCCGGCAGAGTATGGCGGGCGAGTTTCTTCGGTGCTCAGCATAGAAAGTGATCCTGGTAATGGTCAATTGGAAGTGCAGGGAGCTGTTTCGTTACTGATGTCTAGGGGTTCGCTAGGAGGAAGCTTACCTAAGAAAATTAAGAATATACTAGGTCTCAGGGATGCTCGGTGGAGAGTTTCGGGAAGACGATCCTATTTCGATCTTCTTACAGATAAAATTCCGTACAAACTGGAAGATGGACAATTTATTTTTGAAGGGTGGACAGAAGGAGGCGATAGAGTTTCAGTCACCGGCTATAAAGGAGCGGACGTTCTAGGAATAGATTACACGGAATCTTTTCCTCTGAGTTTAGATTGGGATTTTGGAAATTCGCTTATAGGAAGCCGTTGGACCCATCCAACTTCAAGTGGTGGATCCATTGATGTGAAACTGGGATATTCAGGATTTTCTACCAATCTCAAATTTCCTGATTTTGGAGATGTGGAGTTTAGTTCAAAAATCTCCCAAACCACTATGAGTTTGGATTGGGAAAATCGCCCGAAACCCGCAGTTACCACGAAGGTTGGTGTTGAGGGTCGTTTCATGGATTACCAGAACTACGTTAAGGGTGGAGGAACACAATTCTGGAAAGTGGGAGGGCCTGGCACGGGCATATCCAGCTATGCTCAGCTTCAATGGCGACCTTCCAGGGCCTGGGTGGTTGAGCCAGGGGTTAGGTTTGACTCTTGGCTCAGGAAAGACGCTCAGAGAATGGATGAAATTTCTCCGAGGTTATCCTTTAAGAGATTTTTAGTTGGAAGAAGACTAGCCTTGAAGGCTTCATTGGGACGATATACACAATTTTTACATTCGGTTAGAGATGAAGATTTACCACTTGGAATTGACATATGGGTTCTGAGCGATCCGGATATTCCACGAGTTCTATCAGATCAAGGACAGATTGGGTTGGAGTGGCGAGTAGGCAATAGCTGGTTGCTTTCTTTAGAAGGGTATTTGCGGGAGTTTGATGGTGTTATTACAGAAAATTTTGGGGAAAACCCTAATGACACGACGGATGATTTTCTTGGAGGTCGAGGGCGATCGTATGGCGTAGACTTGTTCGCTCAGCGTTTTAGGGGAAACACTACAGGATGGATTACCGTGGGCTGGTTGAAGGCATTGCGAACCTTCCCTGACTATAGAGCTGTGGGGCCCGCGGTTGAAATTCAATTCCCTCCGATCTTCGATAGGAGGATAGACGTTGATGTAGTCTTGAATCATGATTTTTGGAATTCCGCGCAGGTAGGATTGCGATGGAATTTCGGTTCTGGACTTCCTTTTACAGAGGCAGTGGGAGTATTCTCTTCGTTCGGCCATAGTATTTCAGATGGAAGCTTAAGGCCTGACGATCGTGGCAATTCCATTTTTCTCGGTCCTAAAAATGGGGAGAGATATCCTGTTCGTCATCGTCTGGATGTTAGTATACGAAAAGAGTTCAAAAACATTTTTGGTGCTGGATCGATAACACCCTATATAAACGTCCTCAATGTATATGATCGAAGGAATGTTCTCTTTTACTTCTATACATATGAGGATAGTACATCAGTAGACACCACTAAGTGGACTCGCAGGGGATATTCGATGTTTCCGATTTTACCTACTTTTGGTTTTGAGATGAGGTTCAGATGAAATATTTAGCGAGGTGGTTTAGCCTTGGAATATTCTCTTTGACTGCCTGTGAGATGGATAGCGTATCCTTGATGACACCGGAGAGTCTCCTGATAGCCCAAGTTTATATTGCAAAAGAAGGTGCCAAACCCTTAGAGGCTACTGCATACCTTCATCGTGTTTTAGGAAGCAAGGACTACGGCCCCGTTTTGGGTGCAGATATAACTCTGACATCGGGAGATCGGAGTGTGACTTTGGTTAAGGATCCTGATCGCACCTCAACGTGTATCCCAGAATGGGTCCAGAGAGAGACATCAGATATAAGTGGTTCCCTGGGCACTTGTTATCGTTTGCAAGAATTGCTATCTGCTGTGCCAGGAGAGGCTATTCAGGTGAGCATCAAAGACGGCGGCGTGAGTGAGCTTTTTGGTCAAACCACGTTACCGGGTGATTTCACAATGAAAACTCCCAGGAATGGCCGGAAATTTTGTACTGTACAGAGAGATCAGATACTAGAATTGAGCTGGAGTGAGAGCCAGGATGCCTGGGCTTATGTTGTTGAAGCGAATGTTTGGGATATAGACGACGTGTATAATTATTTGCCAGAAGAAGATCGTCCCCCCCAGCCACTTAATCTTGTCGGCCTTTCCATTTCTTCGGATGATACCAAGATGCGTTTCCCTTCTGAGGTAGGCTTATTTGATCGGTATGGCTTACATAGAGATGTGTTTCTCCAGTTACAAGTGGGTCTCCCGGAAAGCACTACTGCAGATATAAGTGTGGCGGCAGTAGATAGAAATTTCGTTAATTGGGCAAGGGCTGGCAAATTTCATCCATCTGGACAGATTAGAACTCCTAGCCTGCTAGGAAAATCAGGAACAGGGGTAATTGGGTCTTACCTTAGAAAGGACTTCAAGGTACTCGCTGATTCGACCTTGCAAGGATTGATTGGTAGTTGCATTAGCTAGTTAATTAGCTGAGATGTCGCACTTAAACTTTTATATCAAGGTGCCAACAAGCACGACTGAGGAAGTTTGCTTCCTGGCCATAGAATCTCTCCAACGTGCTAATGTCTTAGTACAGGTTCAGATACCAGAAATGTTAGGAGGTATATATAGCTTGGGTGGTTCTAGAGGGCTCATCCCAGCAGTTTCTAGTGCCTGATTTAAGATGGTAAGTTCAACGTCAATGATTTCTGCTAGCAACTTGTTTTGTACATCCAGCTCGGTGGATAATTCTTGGAACACTGTTAGGAAGCTTTCTGGCGGAAGGCCGTCTCCTCGTTCCAAGTGTGATCGCAAGCCAGTAAGTCTGTCATTGAGCTTAATAGGAAAAGCAATTTTATCCTTAGGACTCTGATTCAATAGCTGATAGAGTTGTCCTTCTATTTGACTGATTTTCTCGGTAAAAAGACTAGCGATAACATTTAATTGGCGGTCTCTAGAATTGGCTGTTCTATCTTGTATTTGAGATTTCAGATCTCTGATGGCGATCACGTGTTGGTTGGCTGAGCTTTCGTGATTTCGGATGTTCAGGGCCAGATTATGTTGTGCCAATAGGTCGTCTTTAGAGATGTTTGTCAGACGAGGGTCTTTCTGGACCTGAAATTGTTCGGTGATTTGTTGGTTGCCGATTGTTAATTGTACTTGGAACATCCCAGGAGGTGCCCAAGGTCCAATGGCAGGATTCCCACCCTCTAAGACGATTCCAGAAAATGTTACAGCACCAGGATATCTTAGATCCCATGTCTCACGGTAGAACCCTGGAGACTGGCTATTTTTTTCTAATAAAGTTTTTACATGTCTTCCTGCTGAATCTAGAATATCCAATTTAACCTCTCTGTATCCGCTCTCAATGTGATAGTCAATCACAGCGGGGACTGCTCTTCTAATGGCATTGGAAGGTTTGAACAGATGGTCCTGGGAGTACTTCAGGGTTGGATCTATTTGGCGTAGTGTTTCAATATCGTCAAGGATCCAGAAGGATCTACCATGAGTAGAAATCACCAGATCTCTTTCTTCTACAATTAGTCCGGTAACCGGAACTGTGGGTAGATTCAGAGAAATGGAATGCCAGCTCTCTCCCTGATTGAATGAAATATAAACTCCAGTTTCAGTTCCTGAATAGAGCACGTTTGGGTTTTTGGGATCTTGCCTAATCACTCTTGTGAAGTCACTGGTACTGATGCCGCTGACTATGAAATCCCAAGTTTCTCCGTAATTAGATGTTTTCCACAGATAAGGTGATCGGTCACCCATTTCATATCGAATTCCTGAGATATAAACAGATCCGGGTTGATGTCTGGATGTTTCGATCGTTGTAATACGTGTGTGTGGCGGCAGATTGGCTGGGGTTACATCGGTCCAGCTCTGTCCTCCGTCTAGAGTTACATGCACCAGGCCATCATCTGAACCAGTCCAAATGACATCATCGTTGAAATGAGAGGATCCTATACTATAAATAGTCCCATAGATTTCGGGACCGTCCTGATCCTTTACTATGGGACCTCCAGAATCTCCCAAAGTTTCAGGATCAGCCCTTGTGAGGTCCGGACTAATTTTACTCCAAGCTTCCCCTTCGTTACTGCTTTTCCATAAGTACTGAGAGCCGACATATAGGACTTCAGGGTTAGTGTTAGAAATCGTTATAGGATAAGTCCAGTTCCACCTTTCTCGCATAACTCCAGCTGATTCACCCATTACAATTCTTGGATAGGGTTGTATATCAAATACAAGACCCGTTTTACGATTATATTTTGTCAGAGTGTTAGTTGCACCAGCAAAAAAAATGTCTGGATTGTTGGGGTGTGGGGTTACATATCCACTTTCGCCTCCACCTACTGCATACATCCAATCTTCACTTTTCCCTCTGGGGTTTCTTAGGTGGCTACCTTCTGATGAAACACATACCGTAGTATTGTCCTGCTGTGCTCCACAGGCGTGATACGGAAAATCTGCAGTGGTAGCGAGACGATATATTTGAGCCGTTGGGTACCTCATATGCGTCCAAGTTTGACCACCGTTCACAGTAATGACTCCTCCTCCATCGTTACCGTTGATCATTCGTGATGGGTTGTTTGGGTCTATCCAAAGGTCGTGATGGTCACTATGAGTTCCGGGAATGGAGGTAAAAGTTTTTCCGGAATCCGTAGATTTAAGTAGCTCGAAATTTAAGACGTAGATTGTATTATCATCGATCGGATCAGCTTCAATCCTCTGGAAATAGAAGGCCCTCTGCCATAGGTCTCTATCGTTATTGATCAGAGTCCAGCTAGAGCCGGCATCGTCCGAGAGATATAGTCCGCCCCGCCCCGCTTCTACGTTCGCCCAGATCCGTTGTGAATTGGCACCAGAAATAGTGACTGTTATTTTCCCTAGGGGTCCTGTGGGGAATCCAGGGTTTTCTGTGAGATCCTTCCAAGTCGTTCCACCGTCGGTAGATTTGAGGATGCTGGATCTCGACCCACCACTCCATAACTTCCATGGCCTCCTATAAACCTGCCAAAAAGTGGCATAGAGGACGTCAGGATCTTTAGGATCCATCGCTAAATCAATAGCACCTGCCTCTTCACCTTGATAAAGAACTTTTTCCCAGGTTGTTCCACCGTTTGATGTGCGGAAAATTCCCCTATGGGTATTGCTAGAAAAAGGAGAACCCAGTGCTGCTACATATAGGATTTCTGGATCTAAGGGGTGTACTCGTATTCGACTTATTGTTTGAGTCTCTGTTAAGCCCATGTGGGTCCATGTATTTCCAGCATCACTGGATCTATAAATTCCATCTCCTTGCAGAACGTTTGCTCTGAGCTGTACTTCACCCATGCCGATATAGACGATGTCAGGATTGGAGTGGGAAACTGCTACTGCTCCGATGGAAGAACTTCCAAGATGGCCGTCAGTGACAGGGTTCCAGGAGGATCCGCCATCTTCTGTCTTCCAGAGTCCTCCTCCTGTTGCACCAAAATAGTATTCATTTGGACGATTTTCGTGGCCAGCGACAGCGATTGACCGCCCACCTCTGTTAGGTCCGATAGATCGCCATTCAAGGAGTGAAAAAGGGTCTTCTGGTGGATTGGCAAAAGCTAAAAACGGAAGGGTAACAAGAAAAAAAACTAAACTGGCTTTGGCAATTTGTCGAACCATTTTCATGAAATTATCCTTACAGGTTTAAATTGATAAACCGACCCCGGGTTTACCCAACTATTGCTCTGCATAGTTGGACCAAGTCCCTTCCTCATAAAGCATAATGTTCCCTTGATCATATAAATGACAAGGCGTTGGAATTATAATCCAGAAAACCAACATTGCTGAAACCTGGCGAGGTTCACTTTTGTTTCCCATCCTTAAATACCATTGAACATATTTTTAGTCATTTATAGGGAGGTTTGTCTATGGACTTTGGAACTTCTAGCCGAAGAAGATTTCTAGGTTATTTCTCAGGGATCGGGTTAAGTTCTTCGCTCTTACCTGGAGTGCTTTGGTCTAAGATGCTAGATGCCCAGGCACAGGAAATAACATTAGCCATGATTCGTGATGCAAGCGCGCTATCAGGATTAGACTTTACGGATGATCAAGCTGAAGCTTTGGTAGAAGGAGTAAATAGGAATCTGCAGGGCTATACTGAATTGCGAGAATACAAGTTGGAAAACGGAGTGGCACCTCCCATTCATTTCAGCACAATTGTTCCAGGGATGAAAATTGACATGGTAGAAAGACCTTTTCGTGTAAGCTCTTTCCCTGACTTAGAGAGACCGAAGAACTTGGAAGATCTCGCTTTCTGGCCACTGGCGAAATTGGCGAAATTGGTGCGGACTAGGAAGGTGAGCTCTGTTGAACTCACAGACATGTATCTGGGTCGATTGAAACGATATAATCCGAAATTCAACAACACAGTGACCTTCTTGGATGATCTGGCTTTGAGCGAAGCCCAAAGAGCGGATGAAGAGATAGAAAGAGGTTTTTATAGGGGGCCTCTACACGGATTGCCTTGGGGAGCGAAGGATATTTTGGCAGTCAAGAATTATCCAACAACCTGGGGATCGAATGCATTCAAAGATCAGCAAATGGACTACGAGGCTACTGTTGTAACCCTCTTGAGAGATGCAGGTGCAGTTCTGATAGCTAAATTGACGACAGGCGAGCTGGCCAGCGGTGATCGTTGGTTTGGAGGTCGTACAAGAAATCCATGGAATTCCGAGAATGGGTCAAGCGGATCTTCTGCAGGCCCTGCCTCCGCTACAGTTGCAGGATGTGTTGCGTTTGCTATTGGCACAGAAACCAGTGGATCTATCTTGAGCCCTTCTGTAGCTTGTGGCGCTTCAGGCTTAAGGCCCACCTATGGTCGAGTTAGTCGTTTTGGAGCGATGACCTTGAGGTGGACTGGAGATCGCTTAGGGCCCATTTGTAGAACCGTTGAAGATTGTGCTTTGGTTTTCAAAGCTATAGCGAAGCCTGATGAAAAGGATCAGAGTGTTTTGGACATCCCCTTTAATTGGGATGAAGGATTAGATGCTACGCAGTTCAAGGTCGCGTATTTTGAAGATGCATTTTCAGATGATCCAGGAAAGAAAGAAGACTGGATAGCAAATGACAGTAAAAGTCTGGAGACACTAAGATCTATTGGTGTCAATCTAAGTCCGATGGATGTTCCTTTGAAAGATTTTTCGACTGAGCCGTTGCGGGCATTGTCCGCCGAATCAGCTGCGGCCTTCGAAAGCTTTTTGTTGGAGAATCGAGACGATGAACTTACCAGGCCGGCTCGAGCTAGTGGCTGGAGAGTAAATCAGACCGTACCCGCTGTGGCTTATCTTCAAGCTCAACGCGTCAGAGGTATTATGATGCAAGAGTTGTCAGATGCCTTGGGCGATTTTGATGTATACGTAACTCCTTATGGTGATTCGAGGGCCAGACTGTCGGGCAACCCTCAATCGTCAGATCCATCTCCAACACCTAGCTCAGTGAGCAGACCTCCACGGAGGTCTGCAACCTCACATTTTTTCCAATTGGCAAATCATGCTTGCTATCCAGCAGTGGCCGTATGTAATGGGTTTGGTGACGATGGCCTTCCAACTGGTATTGTATTTGTTGGTAAACCCTTCGGCGAAACAAAAATACTAGCTGTCGCAAAAGCATTTCAGGATGCAGCTGGTTTTCATCAAAGGGTTCCTGATTTAGATGGATGAAGACAGAGCATCAAGGAGGGTTGGAGGGGTTAGGAATGTTCTCAAAGGTTCTGAAGAGATTATGAGCCTGTGGTTAAGACCAACGCGAACATGCCTGTTTCTGTTAATTTGCCTGCCAACTTGTTCTCCTACATTCAACCCATCTTCCTCTATCGATCCTAATAATCAGAGTTCAGAAAATATTGAGATTCACGTGAGAAACCTCAATTTTGCTGATGCACGTTTGTGGACTCTCCAGAAGGGAAGCCGCAAGAAATTGGGAGAGGTAACAGGGAAGACAAGTAAGGTTTTTTTGGTAGAGTGGCCCATCCCAGATGAACTACAGTTAGAAATTAATCTGGTCGGAGGAGGTAGATGCAGCACAGCTTCATTGATGACAGATCCGGGTGATATCATCGATTTTCAGATTCCAGGTCAATTCATCTATGAGATGGGAAGGGATTGTCAATTATTTTGAAATTTTAGTGAATCGAAAAATAGCAATTACATCTCTCAAGATAATTTCATGGGGACGGGGTCAGTATCGCCAGAACTATCAGACGGTGTTCGCTATTATTAAGAATTCCATGAGGGACATTTTCTGGTGCAACAAGAATGCACCCAGTTTCCATTGGTATCTCTTTATCTTCTAGTAGAAACAATCCTAGACCGGCTATGACTTGGTAGACTTTGTCCATCCCTTTATGGCTATGAAGGTCATGCTGCTGTCCTGGTTCGAAACAGTTTAATCCGACCAATAACCGCTCTGATTTGAACAAAGTTTTTTTTGCCATTTTTTCGGGATCAAAAATGGCCATATTTTTTGGTTGACCAAAATGGTGATACTGAGTTTTTGTATTCAAGGTATCTTTTCTCCCTGTAAGGGGGGCGTGTGTATTGGGTTGCGGCGCGATTTGGTTATTTGTTCGAACGCATATCCTAATCCCAAAAGGTTAGGCTCACTGAAAGGGAGACCGAAAAAAGAAATTCCTACTGGCAATCCATTGCTTGTGAATCCAGCTGGAACTATCAGGTCAGGGAAGCCACTTAGGTTAGCGAGGTTGGTTGCAGAAACAGCGGGGTCAAGTGATGAGGGCCCACGGTTTTCACCTAGAGGTCCAGGTCGACGTGGTGAGGTTGGGTAGACAATTGCGTCCAATTGTTGTTTTGCTATGAGTCCTTGTAGGATTTCTCTTACCAGAGGCATTCCATGGTTGATCATAGCTAGATAGTCGGAGTCATGGAGGGATCCACTGTTCAATTCATCTTGAAAGAGGGACCAGCGTGTTGGGTTCGTTCTCTCTCCTTTCCCACCTTTGGCTAGGATTTGTTGGCTCCTTTTTACCATTTCCTCTAGTGTCTTGGGGTATTTAGAATCTAAGGTGGCCAAGTAGGTCTCAATCTGTTCTTTAAATTCTCTCCATCGAATGGTGGTATAGAAGTCAGCTTTTGCGTTGAGGAGCCAATCGGGATAGCGAACATCAACTATGGTTGCGCCTGCATTACGCATGGATTCTAATGAAGCTTCGATAATCCAGTCTACTTCGGTATCGTACCCTAGGAAATCTCGAGCGACTCCTATTCGAGCTCCTTCCAAGGCATTGGGGTTAAGGTAATGAGTATAGTCGGTTCCTATGGCTACAGAACTTTTTTCTGTGGCAGGATCATTCGGATCCACTCCCGTCATGACACTTAGCATCGCTGCAACGTCAAAGATATGCCTAGCCATGGGTCCAGCCATGTCAAAGGATAGTGCCAGTGGAACTATCCCATCTCGACTTAAAAGTCCATGGGTAGGTTTTAGCCCAGCGATTCCATTAGAGCTCGAAGGACCTCTCACTGAACCGCCAGTGTCAGTTCCTATGCCCAACTGAGCATAGGAAGCTGCTATAGCCACTCCAGTACCACCGGACGACCCAGAAGGAGTGCGGTTTAGGTCGTGAGGATTCAACATAGGACCATCCACAGAGCTGAGAGTAACACCGGAAGCAAATTCGCTCATATTTGTCTTACCCAGAATGATAGCACCTGCTTGTCGAAGTTTTGTGACTATGAAAGCATCGTTAGGAGGAATAGATCCTTTTAGTAGGATAGATCCTGCGGTGGTGGCCATGTCTTGAGTGTCGATGTTGTCCTTCAATACAACCGGTATTCCATGGAGCAAGGATCGAGGTCCATCGGTTTTTCTCTCAGCGTCCAGTGCGCGAGCGGTTTCTAAGGCGTGTTCATTAAGGGTGATAAGAGCGTTTAAATGTGGACCTTTATTCTCATATGCATTTATCCGAGCTAGGTAAAGTTCCACCAATCGCTCTGATGTCAGTGTCCCTTTGTCGAAAGCTCCGTTAATATCTGAAATGGTCGCACTAGAGAGATCCAGTACTTGTCCCGATAGCCAGGAACCGATGGGGGTTAGGACAAGGATTACTGAAATCACACAGATACAAGTTCGAGTTAGAGCTTTAGCCATTGGAGTAATCTCCTGCTGCAAGTTTCAGGGGGGGGAGCCTTGTGATGCTTCCTAGCCCACGATAGGGTAGTCGTGGCCTCACCGATAGGAGAGATTGTAATTTTCCTTTAAGGTGTTTGTGAGAGTGATGCTCAAATTTAACTGATATCAATTTTAGCAAAGATATGTGGTTGGCTAAAGTGAAAAAGGTGACCCATGGAATGGTTTCAAGCTGTTATGAAGAGGCGAAAAGCCTTGAAAATTGGTGGTATATCTGCAATGACGGCGATAGGAAGCATTGGGGTGATGCGCTCAGTGTTAGCAGAATTGGATTTTGATTTGGTAAAGGAAACTCGAACGAAAATGGGTACCTTGGTCACGATCTCTGTGGTGCATAGGGATGTCAGTATCGCCAGAACTATAATAGACGAAGCTTTTGTAGAGATCGATCGGCTTGAGGCTCTGTTTAGTAGGTATCGGGAAGGGACACCTCTATGGGTATTGAATCGAGAAGGGATTTTGGAAAACCCACCATCGGAGATGCTAGAGGTGCTGACACATGCTCTGGAGATTGATACTCTGACTGACGGAGCTTTCGATGTTACAGTGGCGCCCTTGGTAGATCTTTACTCGAATAGTTTTGAAGAGATGGGAGAATTGCCATCAGAGGTTCAGATCGAAAATGCTCTCAGTCTAGTTGGATCTCAAGGTATCAATTTTGACAGAGATAAGATTGTATTTGAACGTGATGGAATGTCACTAAGTTTCGATGGAATTGCCAAAGGATATATTGTCGATCAGGCAGTTAAAATTATCAAAAAAGAAGGAGTTAGGGGTGGATTGATCGATGCGGGTGGCGACATGAGGGCGACAGGTGAGGACCTATTAGGTGAAAGTTGGCGGTTGGCTATTCAGCATCCACGAAATCCAGGTAGCTATCTCTGTTTGATAGACCTCAGTGATGGTGCTGTAGCTACATCGGGCGATTATATGCAATATCTGACTGAAGATTTCATCGTACATCATATTGTCGATCCTCGTCTAGGTACGTCTCCCGATCACACCAGTTCTGTTTCGGTTATAGCGTCTACCGCCGCGGAGGCAGATGCGCTATCTACTGCTACCTTGGTCCTGGGACCGGAGAAGGGGATCCGCCTACTAAATGAACTGCCGGGAGTGGAGGGTATTCTGGTGACTAAAGACCAGGAAGTTATAAAAACTGAAGAGTTTTCTCGCTATGAAGTAACTATTTAATTGGTTTGACGTTGAAAACGCATGTCAAAAACTCTTCCCCAAGACCCAGACAATTCTGTAGGTACGTTTCTGCTGTTTCGTCTAAACCGGATAATGCCATTCGACGGGAAACGTTCTGAAGGCCACTCGTTGTCGAATTTCGGTACCCCGAAATGTCCCAAGAAAGCGTCTTTGTAAATAGGTGTAAGGACTTGTACTCGTCCAGGTTTCTGCTCCACTACCAAATGATTATTCATAATTTTGACCACATAGGTGGTGTTGGAATCCGTACTACTGTAGATGCCAGACAATTTCTCTAATTCTCTGAGGTTAGGGTTCCAAGAGTTTGTTCTCTGATAACGCTTGTTCGTATACTGCCAGGAATCCAAGGAAAATGCTTTGACGAGGCCTTCTCGAATTTCAAAAATGTAATGAATATCGTTAGCAGGATTCAGGAAAACAGAAGGTGAGGTAGGGATGAGTTTGTCTATACCGTCATACAGATCACCGCCTCTTAGCTCCAATTGCTTTGTTTGTCCTGTCACATGGTCGTAATAAAGTCCAGGATAGGAAGCAGTCATCCCTGGTGTCAATGTGATAGCTTGTGGAAGTTCAGGGTCAGTCAGGAATTCTCCGATGAAAATGTCAGCTATTTGATCCCTGATTGAACCAGGGTTGGCATCACTGGTATTACATAGCAGTGCAACTGAAAGTTGATGTTCTGGGTATCTTGCAACGAAAGCTCTGTATCCAGCTGTGGAACCGGTATGACTGATACGTTTTTGACCTTTGAAGTAATCAATCTGAAGTCCACCAGCATAAGTGATTTCAGAATCATCTGTCAGACGTCCTTGTTCGTGCATCATCTCTACGAATTTCTGTCCGCCGAATTTGCCATCTTCCAGAGCTCGATTCCAAATCAATAAATCTTTTACAGTAGTTAGTAGGCCACCGTTTCCGTGTACGTTTTCTATCGGTTGTAGGATTTCGAAATTCCCATCTCCCAAGGCTCTATAGGCAGTGCTTCTGTCTTTGATTATTCGCCTATGATCATCTCTCCACTGAGTATTTTTTAGGCGAAGTGGTTCAAAGATGTGCTCCATCGAAAATTGTGCAAAAGGAGTCCCGCTCACTCGCGTCACCACCATGGCCAGCAGGTTATATCCAGTGTTGCTGTACGAATATTCAGTTCCAGGATGAAAATTAAGCGCAGTTTGCCGACTGACGATATCTAAAACGTCATCGTGATTATGGCTTCGTTCGTGCCTGGGCCATCCAGATATGGAAGCGATGGATCCCCAATCCCTGAGACCGCTTGTGTGAGTCATCAAGTGACGCAGAGTTATCGCCTCACCATAGTCGGGCACTTCAGGAATGTATTTTCGAACGTTATCGTCTAGACTGAGGTCTCCGTCTAGTGCAAGTAGTATGATGGCTGCCGCCGTAAATTGCTTCGAAACAGAACCATTCTCAAAAATAGTTTCCTTAGTATTGGCTACCCCGTGTTGTAGGTCCGCCATCCCGTATGCTTTCTCCAAAATAATTTGATCGTTTTCCATTATGCCGACAGCACATCCGGGAGAGGAAGAGGTATTCCATTTCTCAAAAATATGGTCCACTTGAGAGGTTCGATTATTGACTTCAGAAGAGACGCAAGAGCTTACGATGGCAATAGTTATTAGAGCCAGATACAAAAGTTTCAAGGGATTCCTCCTATACCAGAAACAATAGTTCGATTGAAGAAAAACTATCCCTAGTGTATTAGATCACGCAATCGACCAGTCAATTGGGCAAAACTTCACGGAGTGGTGCCGTAGTGAATCAGAATACTTACTTCGGTCTTCTCTGTAGATCGGACAACCAAGTAGAGCCGGTCATACTCGTGGTCTTGGATTGGAAAGCTGTGCCCACCAAGTAGCCTGACGAGTTCTGGAGTGGTATTGGAATGACCACTCACCAAATGTACTCCGGGCGTCCTCATTAGACTTTCCGAAAGTGTTTCTAAGTGCTGTGGATCGTATAGTTCGATCTCTAGTTCCAACAAGGATGCTAAAGGTTCAACGGTATCGCGGGTACGTTGGAAATCAGTAGAATGTATGTGGGTGATCTCAGCATCTATCAAGATGCCAGCAAGTAGTTCTGCTCTTTCTCTTCCTTTCGAGGAGAGTGCAGCATCGTTTGAGTCGTCCACTTTTTCGGCATGTCTAACTAAGTAGATGACCGTGTTTTCTTCCATTTGACCTACAAGGGGATCCACAGGAGAAAAGCTAAAGAATATGAAGAGTAGTTTCAGTAGATGACCGTGTTTGAATCGTTTCATGTATTTTTCTCCTAACAGGTGACAGATCTTTAACTCCACAAAAGATTGGACCTATCAAATAACTCTGCAAGCATTTATTGTCTTTTATCATTATCATCCCTCTAAAATCTAGGTGTGGCTTACAATTATTTAGCTATGGATGTTTCAAAATGAGTTTCAGTTTTCGATTTGTTTGTGTTGTTTTTACCCTGTTGACGTTGGGACGTCCGAGTTTGTCACATGCTCAAGGCAGGCCACCTCTAAGCTCTTCTAGGGGCATCAGTTTGTCTGGTGGCATGCTACGCTACGCATTAGAAGCAGATGAGGGATCTACTGATCTAATAGCACTATCAACTGACTATACAAACTCAGATCGAACACGTATTGAGTTCGGAGCAACCTACTCTAAACCTAGAGTCACAGCTCCAGCGAGCGAGTCTAGTACAATATTTTCGCATGTAGCTACTCTGACGGCAGGAGTTCAGGCAAGATTTCCCATAGGGATCTTGGAACCTTACTTAGGGTTCAGCGGAGGCCTTTTCGTTCGTCGCGATGCAGATCCGGAAGGTGTCCGATTTTGGAACTCCACTATCTCTGTACCCATAGGTATAAGAGTGCGGATCGTTGGCCCTGTTGGAGTTCGGGGTGAGTATAGGATTCGGCGTGATCAACATGAGCCTTTTCCCTATGACAGTACTGAGATCACGGCTGGTGTTTATTGGATTTTCTAAACCTCGGTAGAGCCGTTGTTCTCTGATACTAATCCAGATAGACTACGTTGCAGTAGGATGCGCGAAGTGAGGGCCGCCCTCGGCTTCTTTGAAGATGTCGATGGAGGAAAGTCCGAGCTCCATAGGGTAAGGTGCCGGGTAACGCCCGGGGACTGGCTCCGGCTGGTTACGGAAAGTGCCACAGAGAGTAGACCGCCGATGGCTCTATTAAAGAGAACAGGCAAGGGTGAAAGGGTGCGGTAAGAGCGCACCGAGCTTCCGGAAACGGAGGTTGCAAGGTAAACCCCACCTGGAGCAAGGCCAAATAGGGGACGATGAGATGCCCGTTTCATTTGAGTCCCGGGTAGGCTGCTTGAGGCTGCCAGTAATGGCAGCCCTAGATAAATGGCCCTCCTGCTACCTTGGTAGCAGACAGAACTCGGCTTATTAACGCGTGTCTGACTTGCGCCCGTAGCTCAGCTGGATTAGAGCGCTGCCCTCCGGAGGCAGAGGTCACAGGTTCGAATCCTGTCGGGCGTATTGTAGAGAGGGAGGTCATAATTTATTCAGGAGGCAGATAATGAAACTGAATCAAGTTTTCCAGTTGCTACTAGTATTAATTATTCCGATCGGTTGTGTTGCTCAAAGTGATCCGAACACAGAGGGCGTAGAGGCCTTTAAACTCGGCACATTCGAGGTGGACGGACAGCATCGGCTGGGTATTGTCCTGAGAGATAATTTAGTAATAGACCTTGTTTCTGCTAATACTGCTCTTCAGAAAAACCCTGGCACTTCAGAGATATCCATGCCATCAGATATGTTAGAACTGATTGAACGGTATGAATCTGGTTTGAAACACCGTTTATATGAGATAGTTAATGATTTGAACCACAATAATGGATTGGAAGGACCAGGGAAATCAGATTTTGTTTATGAGGCGAGTGACTTAAGAGCTC
This sequence comes from Longimicrobiales bacterium, assembly GCA_028822645.1. Classification (GTDB taxonomy): domain Bacteria; phylum Gemmatimonadota; class Gemmatimonadetes; order Longimicrobiales; family Gaopeijiaceae. Next base: position 27,339 of record JAPKDG010000002.1, read on the forward strand.
TTCCTCCAATTATGTATCCCAGCAAAAATATGAATGCCGCGGTCAACTTCTATACACATGCATGTGAAGGCTGTACTGAGGAACAGTTGCAAGCGAGGACTCAGGAGCGACAGGAGAATCGAGGGGTACCCTACCTGTTCCTGAAACCGACCCGCGGCGCAATCATAGGTAACGGCGACGACATCGTGATTCCTTATGGCCGTGACCGGATCGAATGGGAGGTTGAGTTGGCAATCGTATTCGGTACTGAGGGCAAGTACATCTCTGCAACTCGAGCCTACGACCACGTGTTCGGCTATATGGTCGCTATGGATGTGTCTGATCGTGGCGGGCGTCCACCTGGTGGTTACGGATCTGGTCAGGATTGGTTCGTCGGTAAGGGCCATGACACATTCGCGCCCCAAGGGCCGTGGATTGTTCCAAAGGAGTTCTATGGCGATCCAATGGAACGCTTGCACCAGAGCCTGGTCATCGATGGCGTGACCGTTCAGGAGGCCAGAGCGGGGGATATGATCCACAACATCCCAGAGTTAATCGAGTACGCATCGTCGCTAATCACTGTATTTCCTGGTGACGTCCTGCAAAGCGGAACGTCGGGCGGAACGGGCGCTGGTCGCGTTCAGCGGGCGACAGGATCTGGTTACCTTCAGGCTGGTGAAACGATCAGTGCCACCATCGAGGGAATCGGCACGCTAACGCACAGCGTTGTTGCTGAAGAGAGCGTTCCAGACGATCTATCCGGCGCACAACTGCCCCCAGTTCGTAGCTACAGACCGCCAGGGAATTGAGGTGGTATCACGAAGCGTAAAAAACCGCGAAACTCTTCTACTCAGTGGAGAAGAAATCTCTCAGATTCTCCAATTGGAAGATTATTTTGATCTGATGGAAGATGCGTTCCGACTCTACGCTGAGGATAAGAGTCTGGATACGGGCCTGCTCCATATTGATACTCAAGATGGCGAATTCCATATTAAAGCTGGCGGATTGGTTAAAGGAAAGGCCTACCTTGGGCTGAAGCTGAACGGGGGGTTTTTTCAGAACCAAAAACGATTTGGCTTGCCAAATATTCAAGGCATCATCGTTCTCTGCGATGGAGAAGATGGGTCACCATTGGCTATTATGGAATCGGTTGGAATTACCATTAATCGAACAGGGGCCACCACGGGTGTTGCAGCTAAATATTTAGCGAAACCCAACTCTGAGACAGTTACTATTTGTGGGTGTGGAACACAGGGCAGGGTGCAGCTCAGATCTTTAAAACAAGTGTTGCCCTTAAAAAAAGCTTTTGCAATTGATATGGACCCTGATATATCAGCTCGTTTTGCAATCGAGATGGCTGATGAATTACAGATGGAAGTAATGGCGGTCGATGTGGTTGAAGAGGCTTTGGCGGAAAGCGATGTGCTAGTGACCTGCACTCCTTCAAGTTCTCCGCTGATTAAGGCGAGTATGATTCCAGATGGTATTTTTATAGCGGCAGTAGGTGCAGACAGTCCTGACAAACAGGAATTGGATGTAGAGATTTTTTCTAAGGCCAAGGTAGTGGTTGATCTCTTAGATCAATGTATCAATGTGGGAGAGCTACATCACGCAATCGCCGCAGGTGTTATCTCCGCGGAAGAAGTCCATGCCGACTTGGGCCAAGTAATAGTTGGGGATCGAACTGGTCGCACTTCTGATGAGGAAATTATAGTTTTTGATGCAACAGGGTCAGCTCTTCAAGATACAGCGGGGGCAATCGCTGTATATCAAAGGGCTATTTCGGATGAGGGAAGGAATAATTTCAGTTTTTTCTCTTGAACACCCCCTCTTGGTTATGTTTTCCCTTTGAGTGCTTCAGTCGCTTTTTCCACGATATTACCGACTTTAATACCGAACTGATCAAAGAGGTCTTCAGAGGGAGCAGAAGCTCCAAACCTGTCTAGGCCTATGACTAATCCTCTGTTTCCTATCCACCGATACCAGCCGAATGAAGATCCAGCTTCTATCGCTACTTGAACAGGGCAATCGGGTAGTAAAATTGAGTCTTGATATTCTTTGGTTTGGCGCGAGAAGAGGTACCAACTGGGCATGCTGACTAAACGTGTGGTGATACCTGTGCTCTCTAGGATTTCTTTAGCTTCCAAAGCTATCCCGATTTCTGAGCCACTCGCAATCAAAACTACTCTAGGTTCTCTGTCTGAAGCTTCGGATAAGACATAAGCTCCGAATCGTGTTCCTTCTGCCGACGGAAATGTTGTCCTGTCGAATGGAATGACGCCCTGTCTTGTCAGGGATAAAAATGTGGGACCGTTTGTCCTCTCCATTGCAAGTTTCCATGCCATTGCTGTTTCTGCAGCATCTGCTGGTCTTAGATCTAACAGGTCGGGGATAGCCCTTAATGTCATTAGTTGCTCGACAGGTTGATGGGTGGGACCATCCTCTCCTAATCCAATTGAGTCGTGGGTAAATACGTACTTGACGGGCAGATTCATCAGGGCTGCGAGCCTTATTGAAGGTCTCATATAATCCGAAAAAATCAGAAATGTCCCTCCGAAAGGTTGGATGCCTCCATGTAAAGCAAGTCCATTCATTATCCCTGCCATGCCATGTTCTCGAATTCCGAATCGGAGTACACGACCCCCAGGGGTTTCATGGGCTAAGTCGGATCCTCCAGTAATATCGGTCATATTGGAAGGTCCTAGATCAGCTGATCCTCCGATGAGGTTGGGACAGCTTTCTGCAATAATCTGGAGTACTTCCCCAGACCAGGATCGGGTGGCTTTCGCCTTCTGGACATTCTGGTAGCTGGGGACATTTGTATCCCAGCCTTCTGGCAGGTCTCCTTTCATCATTTCCAGGTACTCTCTCGCTAGCTCTGGGTAGATATTTTTGTATGATTCAAAGAGTTCGTTCCACTCACTCTCAAAGGTACTACCTCTGACAGCGGTTTTTCGCCAAGTCCTGAGACTTTCAGGCTCAACATAAAAAGGCTTCTGCGAAGGGTAGTCGATATTGTTTTTAGTGGCTTCTATTTCTTCTGGTCCCAGTGGGCTACCGTGGGCTGAAGCCTTATCTGCCTTGTTGGGACTTCCCTCAGCTATCCGTGTTCTTAGTACGATTAGGGAAGGGCGTTCAGATTCGCATTTTGCTTGCGCGATAGCTTCATCGATTTGGTTGAGATTAGACCCGTCCTCTACATAGAGTGTGTGCCATTGGTAGCTTTTGAATCGGTCGACTTGATCGGTAGAGCTGGTTAAGGATGTGTTGCCTTCGATAGTGATGCGATTGTCGTCAAAAATCCAGATTAGTTTCCCGAGTTTCTGATGTCCAGCGAATTCCGCAACTTCGTGTGATATGCCTTCCATTAGGTCTCCATCAGAACAGAGTGCATATGTATAATGATTGATTACGTCATGTCCATCTCTGTTGAATCTGGCTGCTAACCAGCGCTCTGCCAGAGCCATTCCTACTGAGTTGGCGACACCTTGTCCGAGAGGTCCGGTAGTTGTCTCTACTCCTGGTGTATGATCGACTTCAGGGTGTCCAGGAGTTTTAGACTCCCACTGGCGGAATGATTTTATGTCTTCTAGAGACAAGTCATAACCGGTCAGATAGAGGAGAGAGTAGAGCAACATAGAAGCGTGGCCGATGGAGAGAACAAAACGGTCACGATCTACCCAGTCGGGGTTATTCGGGTTGTGCTTCAGATATTTTGTCCAAAGAAGGTATCCGACTGGAGCAAGGGCCATGGGTGTTCCAGGGTGTCCCGAATTGGCATTCTGAACAGCGTCCATGGATAAAACCTTGACAGCATCAATACAGAGTTGATCTGTCGTTTCAGGCAGCCCCGTGGGTGACTCAGGCATTGTTTGACTCCAAGACAAAGTTGATTAATCGATTGGGTACGTAAATAACTCGTTTAACTATTCCTGTTTCTAGATACCTAGCAATATTTTTTTCAGACTTCGCAATTATTTCCATCTCTTCTTGGCCGATTCCAGCTTTCAAGGTGACCGTAGCTCTCAGTTTACCGTTGATTTGAATCGCCATTTCAACACTGTCATCGCGTGCTTTGTCCGCATTGTATTCGGGCCAATTCATACCTGAAAAGATACTTTCGCTATGTCCGAATGATTCCCAGAGTTCTTCTGCAAGATGTGGAGAAAATGGTGCTATCATTACTACTAAGGGCTCAATCTCAGATCTTTGCGGAGTGCGGCCCTTAGAGCGAACTACATTCAGATATTCCATCAGCGCAGCAATAGAGGTGTTGTACCTTAGCTCGGGAATTTGGTTGGTTACCTGCTGGATTGTTTGGTGCAATTTTCTTTCAACATTGGAATCTTTTTCTTTTTCATCATCGTGAAGAGACAACATGGCCGTTTCCCAAACCCGGTGTAAAAAACCGTGTGGCCCTTGGATCCCATCATCTTGATAGTCCCCACCTTCGTCAAAAGGCCCGAGGAACATCAGGTAGGTCCTGAAGGTATCTGCGCCATATTTTTCTATTATTTGATCGGGAATTATTACATTGCCCTTGCTCTTGGACATTTTAGCCCCTTCTCGAATGATTAATCCATGAGCCCGGAAACGTACGAATGGCTCTTGAAAATCTATATGACCAAGATCATGAAGAGCCATTGTTATGAAGCGGCTATACAGAAGATGTAGCACCGCATGTTCATTTCCGCCGATATAGCAATCTACAGGCAACCATTTCTTGGTAATGTTGGAGTCAAAGGGAACGTCTCCAGTGTCTGTGGAAGGGTACCTAAGAAAATACCAGGAACTATCTAAGAAGGTGTCTGAAACATCAGTTTCTCTTCGTGCAGGAGCTCCACACTCAGGACAGTCCGTGAGGTACCAGTCCTCGAGTCGAGCCAATGGACTCACGCCAGAATCGTCGGGTTTAAAATCCTCAATCCGAGGAAGAACAATCGGCAAAGTTTCTTCTGGAACAGCAACGGGACCACATTTATCACAATGGATGATGGGGATAGGCGGTCCCCAATATCGTTGTCGAGAGATACACCAATCGTGAAGGCGATAGCTAACGTGGACAGATGCCATATCCATAGTTTTTAACCAGTCACAGATTGTTTTTTTAGCTTCGGCAACAGAGAGTCCGTCAAAATCGTTAGAGTTGATCAATACACCATCTCCTGAGTAAGCCTCCAGGAGTTCAGTCGCTTTCTCTTCTGAATGTCTTTCTGCAGATATCACTTGCTTGATGGGTAGATCCATAGCTTTAGCGAAGTCAAAATCTCTCTGGTCGTGTCCAGGGACAGCCATAATAGCACCCGTCCCATAGGCCATCATGACGTAGTCCGCTATCCATATAGGGATCACAGCACTGCTTGCTGGATTGAGAGCATATCCTCCAGTGAAAATGCCAGTTTTGGCCTTCTCTGTTTTCTGCCTTGCGACTAAGTCTAACTTTGCTGTTTTCTTTTGATAAGCCTGGACTGCTTTTTGTTGTTGTTCGCTAGTCACCTCTTTCACTAGCGGGTGCTCAGGAGATAACACGATATAAGTAGCTCCGAATACAGTATCGGGACGTGTGGTAAAAACCTCTATTTCTTGCAGATCTTTTGTTGTGGGAGACAGTCCATCCTTATTGAGATGGCCCGAGGGGGTTGTCTTTCCCTCCGCTGTCGATATAGAAAAATGGAGGATTGCACCTTCGCTGCGTCCAATCCAATTCTCTTGGGCTTTCTTCGTGGTTTCTGACCAATCCAGTTGCTTTAGACCATCCAAGAGCCTCTGGGAATATTCAGTTATACGGAAAAACCATTGCGCTATATGTCTTTGTTCAACTGGACTGTCACATCGTTCACATCGTCCACCGATCACCTGCTCGTTTGAGAGCACTGTCATGCATGAGGGGCACCAATTCACAGGAGCTTTTTTCCGCACGGCTAGCCCAGCTTTGAATAACTGAAGGAAAATCCACTGGGTCCAGCGGTAGTACGAGATGTCGGTAGTATCGACTGCATGTTGCCAGTCGAACATGCCCCCTATTCTTTTGAGTTGTCTAGTGAAATTAGCAACATTGCTAGGGATTAGGTCCATCGGGTGGACCCCTTGTTTGAGAGCAAAATTTTCCGAATGAATGCCGAAGGCGTCAAATCCTATTGGTTCAAAGACAGTGTGACCTGTTAACTGTTGGAAGCGCCCGTGGACATCAGCCCCAGTAAAGGCATAGATGTTCCCAACGTGGAGTCCTTCAGCGGAAGGATAAGGGAACATCATGAGGTTGTAGTAGGGGTCTCTACCTCTTTCTAAGACTTCTACGCTAAGGCTATTCGTGGCCTCCTTCTCCCAGCGTGTTTGCCATTTTTTTTCTATTGTAATCGGCTTGTAGTTGTTATTTTTATTGCTGTTCATATTCAACTCATTAGATCCTGTCTCTTGTTTATCGCATATCTTTAGATTTGGGGCATCAAACTACGTGTTATAGATCAGTATCACAAACAAAATTTCTGATCAAGGGAATAGGTGTCCGAGGGGGACAAGGTCACCATATCTAGTAGAAATAAAAAGATTGACTTAAGTGTGCTCACTGGTTGACTGATAACGAGTGATGGGTAACCAGAACAGAAAAGGGATCTTTCTTGGAAAGAGTGTTGCCCTTTATGTATGAAATGACATCTGTCAAACCGCCTTTTTCTTCCATCAGTCTTGCAAATTCGTCTAGTCGGGAGTGGTATCGTATCTGTGCCAGTAAGGTAGCATTGTTGATAGGTATGGACACGAAATTCTGATAGCTCATGGCTTCTAATGTGGGCTGAACTTCACGGATGAAGTCACCAAGGTGTTTGTTAAAAAGCTCTTCTCTTAATGTTAGTGTTTCTAAATAATTCAGGTCGCTGTTCTGATAAAGTGCTTGTAGATTTTTAATAAAATCGAAGAAAAACTCTTCAAATGCTATATGATCTCTTAGGCGGGCTTTTGCTCGCAGGCAAAGAATATTTCCGGGGGAGAAATCTGGATTGGCACAATAGAATTCAACCGCACCATATCTGCCGACAAAAGTGGCGAAGCTTTCATTGAAATCTATGTGTCCTTTGATAAACAAGTGGTTGTGAGATAATTCATGCAAAACAGTTTCCACTATACCGACTTCGTCCTGCCTCAGAAATGTGGACAAAATAGGGTCAGAAAACCAACCTAAGGTACTGAAAGCTGAAGTAGGACGTAAATAAGTATCAAAACCTTCATTTTCGAGTGCGTTTTTCTCCACCAATGCTTCATTTTTATCGAAGAAGCCTCTGTAAGGAAAGCGTCCTATTAATGGAAACCACCAAGTCTTGGGTTCGAGTTGATCTTTGGGAGAAGCTGACAGTATGAGTGCAAGCGTATCGCGATCGAGTTTCGTAAAAGTGGTGTAGGATGTTCCTATATTCATCTGAAGAGTTTCTGAAGCAAATTCTCTAGCTTTCGAAACTAATACTAGCTTACTGCGAGTATCTTTCGTGGTAGTAGTATCCTGTATGACTTCAATGATTGGCCTTCTAGAACTAAGGATTTCCAGTTCAGCTAGTCCAGCTTTGATCACGTAGGATGGGGAGCATCCAATACTGGTTAGAGATAAGTGGGCGAGGAGGAAAAGATTTCGTATGGTATGCCAAGATGATGTATGCTCTGTCAATATAGGCTCCTCGCAGGTCGAGTAGTGTTTTGTAAGTTGCTACTACATTTTCTTTGTACCAAAGTCTGTCAAAATAATTCCAGTAGTCAGTGCCTGATTGTTATGGGTTTGGATTGATTTTCTATACAGTTTTTGTCTTTTTATGTCAGCCCGACTCTAATGAGCATCAGGACCTGACCTCCTAGCCTGGATTCGATATATAAGTTATTCCTATCACAATGACATTGATAGCACATTTAGTTTACCAATCATTATTACGAATATTACAGATTGCTTCGAAGTGTGTCGTGAATAAACCAAAGCGATCTTCGAAGGTATTACGGGGACTTTACGGCCGAAAACAGGCCTGTAGAAAATTGATAGCTTGGGGTGAGGCTAATAGGGGTCCCCTTACTCCAATATTCTGGATCCATGCTTCATCTGTAGGAGAAGCTCTTCAAGCTAAAAGTATAGCAGAGGGCCTAAGGAAAAGGCTGGGAGACATTCAAATCGTCTTCACTTTTTTTTCGGCATCAGCCGAAGAGACAGCTGAAGATTTTCCTTCTGATATAAGTGCCTATCTTCCTTGGGATCTTTCTGGAGATATGGGTGATGTGTTGGACGCTCTGTGCCCCTCAATAGTTCTATTCACGCAAAGGGAAATTTGGCCCAATCTGAATCGACAGGCAAGAATTAGGGGGATTCCGACAGTCCTGGTGGGAGGGACACTCTCTAGTAATGCTAAGAAATTACGTTGGCCTTGGCGTTTATCCACTAGTTTTACGGTTGGTCAAGTTAGTGCTATAGGGGCTATTTCTGTGGACGACAAGGATCGTTTTGAAAGCTTGGGTGCTGATAAAAATCAAGTTAAAGTCACAGGGGATCCAGCTGTAGACTCCGCGTATGATCGTGTTGGTTCCTTAGATGATCAAGTGTCTGATCTTAATTTCCTGAGCAAATGGAAAGATTCTTTGATAGTGGCTGGGTCTACCTGGGACTCGGATGAAGGTATGTTACTTTCAGCATTGGTCGAGATTAGAACAACTAACCCCAAGATAAAAATGGTGTTGGTTCCACATGAAGTGTTTCCTGAAAACATTGACCGGATGACAAGAAAATGTATGGATCAAGGACTAAGGGTTATTCAGTTTTCAGGCCTATCTAAAAATAAGAATATGAATACCGCGGATGTGTTATTGGTGGATGTAATGGGCATCTTAACTTACTTATATTCTTTTGCTACAATTGCCTATGTAGGTGGGGGTTTCGGTGCAGAAGGACTGCATTCGGTCCTGGAACCCGCAGCAGCAGGTGTCCCTACACTATTCGGACCAAATTATGAAAATTCGTTGGCGGCCAGTGGCTTGCTGGACGAAGGAGCCGCTAAGATAGTTTTGGATTCAGATGGAATGGGTCATGTTGTTGAGGAGTATTTTTCTGATCGGGATGAGTTGTTGAAAGCTGGGAGAAATGCGCTAGGCTATATTGAGAAGAACCGAGGGGGCACAGATCAAACTATTGACTTGATCTGTGATGTCCTGGAAACAGTGCGACCACTGAGTGTGTTAATTGAGAAAAAAAATCAAAGATAGTGTAACATGTTTGCTGATACTTATTATAGTAGTTAGTGTCTCATGCGACGGAGAAATACGCACTAGGATTATTGAAGAAAATCAACGGTCTAACGAGGACCAAATAGAAAATTGTTTGCCTGATCAAGATTCTGTTGGTGCCACAGTTGAAAACTCAGCAATTCTAGATCTAGAACCTAGAATAGACAGTGCAGACGTGCTCTTGCTGGCCGATCTGGAACCACTTTTAGCTAGGATGGAAAGTGGAGCGATAGTGAAAAGGCTGGAGATTCCTAGCGAACCACTTCGGTTTGAAAGGCCAGAGGCAGTTAAGGGGATTTATGTGAATGCCTGGGCGGCTGGTTCAAAGACAAGATCAGAACACCTGATTGACCTAGCCATGAGGACGGAGATCAACTCTTTTGTGATCGACATTAAGGATGCTTCGGGGTATGTAAGTCATCCTACAAGGGTTGAAATGGCTCAGCAGGTGGGTGCGGATCAGCAAATAAGGATAAGAGATCTTTTGGGTTTATTGGATCTTCTTCACAAGAATGGTATTTATCCGATTGCTCGTATCGTTGTAGTAAAGGATCCGCTACTGACAAAGAGCAACCCAGAACTTGCAATTCAAGACACTGCTGGTGGTGTTTGGATTGACGAAAAGGGAGCCAGCTGGGCTAATCTTTTTGAAGGGTCGGTTTGGGACTACCATTTGAGTCTAGCAGAAGAAATGATTGCGATTGGGTTTCCAGAAATCCAATGGGATTACATTCGATTTCCAGATTCGCCAAAGACACATCTAGAAAGAGCCAGTTTTCCTAACAGCATTGGCAGGACAAAGAGTGAAGCGGTTAGTGGGTTCCTAGATCATGTCGGGAAACAAATTCGGAGCGAAAAAGTTGCCATGACAGCAGATGTATTCGGAGCGACTACATCACTGAATTACGATTTAGGAATCGGTCAATTATGGGAAGAAATAGTTAAGAGGGTGGATGTAGTCCTGCCCATGGTATATCCGTCTCATTACTGGCCTGGGAGCTTCAACATAGAAAAACCAAACCATCATCCATACGAGGTAGTGAAAGCTGCCCTGGCCGATGGCTTGGAACGTTCGTCAAAAGTCCGAGAGGCGGGGTCTATTCGTCCTTGGCTACAGGATTTTAGCTTAGGAATACCCCCTTATGGAGGACCCGAAATAAGAGCTCAGATACAAGCGACATACGATGTTGGTATAAAGGAGTGGATTTTATGGAATGCCTCTAGCCGTTACAGTGAAGAAGGCCTTGCTCCCAATGGAGGTTTTCTTGATACAAGTGAGCCTATGATGCGTTTCAATGGAGGCTTGGTACCGATTTCTTCCCCGATATTGGATAAGGATAGTTTGGAAGTGACCTTGCAAATAGACACCTTGGTGAAGTTTTAATGATTCATGTCGAAGTAGAAATACATGGATGATTTTATCCGGGTCAGAGGGGCCAGTCAGCACAATCTAAAAAATCTTGACGTTGACCTTCCTAAGAGATCGTTGACTGTAGTCACAGGTCCATCGGGATCAGGAAAGTCTTCATTGGCCTTAGATACTGTTTTTGCTGAGGGTCAGCGTAGATATGTGGAGTCCTTGTCCACTTATGCCAAGCAATTTCTAAACAGAGTGGAAAAACCTAAAGTAGAATCTATTGAAGGTATATCTCCAGCCGTTGCTCTTGAACAGAAGAATACTATGAGGTCAAGCCGTTCAACGGTGGGTACAGCTACAGAGTTGTACGGCTACATGCGTTTATTCTGGGCCCGTGTCGGCCTGACATACTGTCCCGAGTGTGGTGAGACAGTTAAGGCGGATTCGGTCAGTAGTGTGGTCGAAGAACTCCTCACTTTGCCAGAATCTACACGCATTCAAATCACATTTCCTCTACAGATCGAGGATGAATCTAGGCAGGGATTGTCAATTGATAATCTTCGAGCCCTTGGGTTTATGCGCTTTCTAGTGGATGAGGATTTATTTGACTTAGGTGATCCTGACGCTGAAAAATCCATTAAGGAAATAATTATTTCAAAGACTTCCGAAGTGCTGGTACTGGTAGATCGTCTTACGATTAGTCGTGCAGAACGCGATCGCCTAGCGGATTCAGTAAGCACTTGCTTTAAAGAGGGATTAGGAGAAGCAGTCGTGCGGGTTTTTGATGTCGAGCAGATAGAGCGTCTAAATTTCTCTGAGTCTTTTAAGTGCTACTCCCATCCCTTAGTGAATTTCCTCAATCCTACACCCAAGCTGTTCTCCTTTAACAACTCGTTTGGCTGTTGTCCAAATTGCACAGGGTTTGGAGCAACTTTGGAATATGACCAAGATTTGATTATTCCAAACCCCCTCGAATCAATCAACGAAGGTGCTGTGGATCCCTGGACTAAGCCTCGCTACCATAGAGAAAGCAAGAATCTCCAGTCTTTTCTGATTTCTCAGAAAATTTCTCCTGATCTTCCATGGGCACAGATCCCTCAAGACATAAGGACCGATATTATTGAGGGATCGGACACCTTCAAGGGGGTCATCCCTTTTCTAAAGTCCAGGGAAAGAAAGAAATATAAACATTACATCCGTATTTTCCTCCGTAGGTATCAGACTACCAGGGTCTGCCAGGTCTGTGAGGGATCACGAATCAGGAAGGAAGCTCGCTATATCAAAATAGGAAACTACACGATTTCCCAAGCGGCGGAGCTTTCTATAAAAGATTTTAGGGAATGGTTGACTACCATTGAGTTAAGTGAAATGCAAGCGGCAATAGCAGAGACTATTTTGGATGAGCTGTCAGGAAGGCTGACGTTTTTAGCAGAAGTGGGTTTAGGCTATCTTTCCCTGGATCGCCAGGTGCGGACTCTGTCCGGAGGGGAATCACAAAGAATAGGGCTAGCAAATTCCTTGGGTTCTCAACTGGTGGACACGCTCTACGTGCTGGATGAGCCTACTGTGGGTCTACATCCTCAAGATGTCAACAGCCTACTAAATCTCTTGGACAAGCTCAGAGATGTCGGCAATACAGTTCTGGTAGTTGAGCACGATTCTGTAGCCATAATGAGGGCAGATCATGTTTTGGAGTTGGGTCCAGGCTCCGGCAGGGAAGGAGGCAGCTTGGTTTTTCAAGGTACCCCGAAAGATCTTTGTAAGACTGATAGTGCTACTGGAAAATTTCTGTCCGGGAAAACTGAAATTGTTGTACCGGAATCAAGAAGGCCAGTGAATGGTTCTAACCTGAGTGTTTTTGGTGCCACCCTCCACAATCTTAATGAAGTGAATGTTGAAATTCCACTCAAAACACTGACTGTCGTGACGGGGGTGTCTGGTTCTGGGAAGTCGACCCTAGTCCACGATATAATTTATGAGGCGGTCAGACGGACCCTAAGCAAACAAGATGGCGTTTCTCTTGAAAATTTTAACGTGGTTCAAGGCTTACAAGGTGCAGAAGTGATCGAAGAGATCGTCTTGGTAGATCAATCTGCTATCGGGCGAACTCCGAGATCTAACCCCGCTACATACATTAAAGTGTGGGACGAGATCCGGAAGAGTTTTGCGTTGCAGCCATTATCTCAAGAAAGGGAATACTCCGCGGGCCATTTTTCTTTCAATGTTAACGGTGGTCGATGTGACGAATGCAAGGGGGCAGGCCAGGTGAAAGTGGAGATGATTTTCATGCCAGATATATATGTGATTTGTGATTCTTGTCGCGGGAATCGTTATCGGTCGGAAGTACTTGATGTCACATTTAAGGGTTTGAATGTAGCTGAGGTTCTCCAATTGACAGTTGACGAAGCGATCGGATTTTTTGTACAAAACAGGCGTATCGGTAAAATTTTGTGGTTTCTTCAGCAGGTCGGGCTAGGGTACTTACAACTAGGACAGTCTGCTAACACTCTGTCGGGAGGAGAATCGCAGAGGCTGAAGATCGCGAGGGAACTCACTTCAAGCGCAACTGGAAAAGCACACAAGCTGTATATTCTCGATGAACCAACGACTGGATTGTCTGGAGAAGACATAAAACAGTTATTGGTGGTATTGAGCCGTCTGGTAGACCTAGGAAACTCAGTCCTTCTGATCGAACACAATCTCGATGTCATTAAAACAGCTGATTGGATCATAGACATGGGTCCTGGTGCTGGCCCTTTGGGTGGCAGGGTGATAGCGGAAGGTACTCCCGAAGATATCGTGGCCAACCCAGCGAGCGTTACGGGGAAATATTTAACTACCATTCTGACAGCGGAATTAAACTGAGAAGAGTGGAAAATGGACGTATCTATCGGGGTAGTTTTTGCGGGCTGGGGCGAATCTCTCCACCAGTCTGATCCGCGATGAATCTGGAACGGATGTCCATAGCAGTTTTTACTTGTTATTAAGCCATTTCTGCATTATTTTTATGGACTTAAGCAGTGTCTGTAATGGGCCTGTAGGATAGAGGCCCATTAGAGATTTTTGCTTTTCCGGACAACTCGTTGTCAAGCTTTCAATAGCTGTTAAGAATCCTGAGTAATTAAGTGGGAAACGGACCGTCTGGTTAGTGGTAATTTAGAATCGTGATTGTTGGTGGCTAAAAATATGATAGCCTGTCTTTCTTCGGGGATTTTAAATGGCAAATGACGATCTCATAGTAGATGGCGAGAAAATTCTAGAACGTCTAATAGAAGATGAAATGCGGGAATCATTCATGGATTATTCGATGAGTGTAATTGTGCAGAGAGCCCTGCCCGATGTAAGGGATGGCTTGAAGCCTGTGCACCGACGGATCATGTACGCAATGAGTGGTTTGGGTCTCACGCCTGGGAGAGGTTATAAAAAATGTGCGACTGTCGTTGGTGAAGTTTTAGGTAAATATCATCCTCATGGCGATAGTGCTGTATATGATGCCCTAGTGAGAATGGTTCAAGATTTTTCCTTGCGTTATCCTTTGGTTGATGGGCAAGGAAATTTTGGATCCATAGATGGAGATCGTGCGGCAGCATATAGGTACACAGAAGCTCGTATGACTCCTCCGGCGGTTGAAATGTTGGAAGACATTGATAAAGACACCGTTAGATTCACACCGAATTTTGATGCTCGGCTGGATGAGCCGACAGTCCTCCCTGCTAAAATACCGAACCTCCTCATCAACGGAAGTTCTGGAATAGCAGTTGGGATGGCGACTAATATTCCACCTCATAATCTTCGGGAAATAGTCGCGGCCACTAAGGCCTTGATTGAAGATAGAGAACTTTCAGAACAAGATCTTTTTGAAATAGTGAAAGGACCAGATTTTCCTACTGGAGGATTTATCTGTGGAACCGATGGTATAGAATCTGCTTATAGAGAAGGCCGCGGCAGGATAGTGATGAGAGCTCGAACTTTAATCGAAGAGTCAGCCAGTGGAGTGGAAAGCATCATTGTGACTGAGATTCCATTTATGGTTAATAAATCGAGATTAATAGAACAGACTGCACAACTGGTTCGAGACAAGAAGATTTTCGAAATCCGGGATATAAGAGATGAATCTGATAGGGACGGCCTTCGTATAGTGATAGACCTTAAACTTGACGCTATACCAGGTGTAGTGCTGAATAAGTTATTTAAGCATACCCAAATGCAATCCAGTTTTGGTGCAAATATGCTGGCCTTGGTTGATGGGGAACCACGTGTTCTTTCGTTAAGGGAAATGCTAGGGTATTTCATTGAGCACCGTCACACTGTGGTAGTGCGACGGACGACTTTTGATCTAAAAAAGGCAGAAGAAAGGGAGCATGTTCTTGAGGGGCTCAAGATCGCTGTCGACAATATTGACAAAGTAATCAAGATAATTCGGGGTTCTGCCGATTCTTTGGAGGCGTCTTTAGCCCTTCAGGAATCCTTCGAACTTTCCGAGCGTCAAGCCAAAGCAATCCTTGATATGAGGCTTGCTAGACTGACCGGATTGGAGATGGAGAAACTCAATACAGAGTTGAAAGAAGTTCAGGAAAACATCAAAGGTTTCCGAAAAATTCTAGATAATAAAAAACTCCGGATGGAAATCATATCTGAAGAGTTGAGCGATGTCTCTGAAAAATATGGAGATGACCGCCGAAGCGAAATAATTGGAGGTGCAGGATCTTTGGTAGAAGAAGACTTGATCGCCGACGAAGAAATGGTGATCACTTTTTCTCATCAGGGTTATCTCAAGAGGACTGAAGTCGATACCTATAGGGCACAACGTCGGGGAGGTAGGGGATTGCAGGGAATGGGAACTAAAGATGAGGATTGGGTCGAGCATGTATTTTTAGCATCGGCACATCAATATCTGATGATTTTTACACGTTCCGGGAAGTGTCACTGGTTGAAAGTTTGGCAGATTCCTTCGGCCAAACGTCATTCCAGAGGGAAGTCGATAGTTAATCTTTTGAATATTGATCCTTCTGACGAAATTGCTTCTGTGGTTCCTGTTCGAAAATTTTCTGAAGATCAATATCTCATGTTTTGTACGAGGGGTGGTAAAACTAAAAAGACACCGCTTTCGGCTTATGGAAATATCAGATCGGTAGGACTGAACGCTATTACTATAAGTGAAGGGGACGAATTGATGGACGTAAGGATAACTAGTGGATCCAATGAGGTGATTCTAGCTACTAGGAATGGAAAGGCGATTAGGTTCAACGAAACACAAGTACGCTCAATGGGACGCACTGCTGCTGGAGTTCGAGGGATCCGCTTAGACGACGGAGACCGAGTTGTCGGCATGGTAGTGGTGGACAGGGAAGATGTGACGCTTTTGGTTGTGTCTGAGAGTGGTATGGGCAAGCGCTCCGAGATAGACGCCTACAGATTAACCAATAGGGGTGGGAAAGGGGTGATCAATATCAAGACGAATAAGCGGACGGGAAAGGTGGTCGCCATCAAATCCGTTACACCTCAGGACGAGTTGATGTTTATCACTCGAAATGGTGTAATCAATAGACAGCCAGTAGAGCAGATTGGAGTTATAGGACGGGCCACCCAAGGTGTTCGTCTTGTGAATCTCGATGATGGGGATAGGGTGATGGACGTGGCTAGAGTCATCCAAGAAGAAGGTGTGATTGAAGAAGGTGTGATTGAAGAAGGTGTGATTGAAGATGAGTGATACAGAACTAGTAAGTTTGGAGCTTATAAAAGAAGCTCATCAGCGTATTCGGTCTGTAGTAGTTCGGACTCCTCTCTATCACGCAGCGGCCCTAAGTGATGAATTGGAGGGAAAAATTCATCTGAAACTCGAGTCACTTCAACGTACTGGATCTTTTAAAATTCGTGGAGCTTATAACTTTGTAGCTCAAATTCCAGAGAAAATGAGATCATCTGGTGTCATCACTTATTCATCTGGGAATCATGCCCAAGCCGTAGCTCTAGCGGCTCAATTGCATGGGATTAGAGCAGTAGTGGTAATGCCTGTGAATGCGCCCCAGATCAAGAGAGACGGTGCGATTCTCTTGGGCGCGGAAGTAATTCTTGAAGGAACAACTTCAACAGAAAGGAGGATCCGTGCTGAGTCTATAGCTGCTCAGGAGAATTTAACTATAGTTCCTCCTTATGATGCATTGGAGATAATTGCTGGACAAGGTACTACGGGGTTGGAAATTGTTGAGGATTCTGATGATTTTGAGGTGGTACTGATCCCAATTGGAGGAGGAGGTCTTTGTAGCGGATGTGCGGCTGCCATTAAAAAATCGCGTCCCGATGTTCAAATAGTTGGAGTAGAGCCCGTTGGAGGTGCTTCTATGAAAGCTGCTCTGGATGCAGGAGAGCCCGTGACACTCCCCCAGGTTGACTCGATAGCGGATGGTCTACTCCCCGTAAGATCAGGAAGCCGAACCTTTGAGCATGTGCGTGAATTTGTTGATCAAGTGATTCTGGTTGAAGATGATGAGATCAGAGATGCTGCTAAGTTTTTGTTTTTGCACGAACGTTTGGTAGTGGAATTTTCTGGGGCAGCCACTGTGGCTGCTCTTCGAAGCGGTAGAGTAATGAGCTCTGGACGTAATGTCGCCGCAGTGGTGAGTGGTGGAAATGTGGATCCAGGGGTGATAGCGAATCTCTGAAAATGACAAAGCTTATTTTGTTCGATATAGATGGGACATTAATCACTGGAGGTCCTGCTAAAGAATCCTTTGAAGTAGCTATGCTCGATACTTATGGCAGGCTTGGGGATGCAAAGAATTATGATTTTTCCGGGAAAACAGACCCAAAAATAGCCAGAGATCTGCTTAGAGAGGTGGGGTTTCCTGACTCGGTCATAGAGACTGGGTTTTCCGATCTGTGGGACCGGTATGTAGAGGGGCTGGAAGCTAGAATTTCTGGAAATCCCACGATACTCCTTCCAGGAATTGAGCAGCTTCTAGCGAATCTGGCAGCAAATCAAAATGTGGCACTTGGTCTGGTGACTGGAAATATCTTCCGTGGAGCTCAAATCAAGCTGAGGTCAGTGGGTCTGGATGGATATTTTTCAATAGGGGGCTATGGATCAGATTCGGAAGATAGAAATCTTTTACCGTCTGTGGCGCTAACCAGAGCATACAAAAAATGGGGCATACATTTCGTCAAAGAATCGGTAGTGATAGTGGGTGACACTCCTAGAGATATATTTTGCGGAAAAGCGGAGGGAGTTCAAACTGTTGGAGTGACTACGGGTAAATTCGGGAGAAAAGATCTGGAAAAAGCCGGTGCAGATCTAGTTCTAGATGATTTCTCCCAAGTGGATGAAGTCGCCAATATACTGGCAAGGTGATTGCAGTACAGGGTGCAAAGAACCATGTTTGGGGGAAACCAATCCCTGCGTAATAGGACCAGAGCAGGTAGAGGGCTGTTAAATAAGCTAAGGAGCTTGGACTTGTGACTGAAAGAAAAAATGGAAAACAGAAACGGACATTTGTAACGATAGGGCTAGGGTTACTTGCCATTGTCTTTGCTGTGTGGATGGTGAGAGGCAATGGGTCTGGCTCAGCGTCTTTGCAACCTACGGAAAGTATCCTTACCGGGACGATGGAGGATATAGGTGGACAGCGAGCATTGATTGATCTGGGAACGCCTGTTGAAATCGGTGACCCGCAGGCTCCTATCACTATTACGGAGTTCGGAGATTATCAATGTCCTGCTTGTCAGGATTTTGCATCGCTTATAAAACCACAAATCGACCTGGAGTATATTCAGTCTGGTATTGCCCGATTTGTTTTCTATGATTATCCGAGACACAACCACTCCTTCTTGGCACATAGAGCTGCTCGGTGCGCTTTGGACCAAGGAACCGAGAAATACTGGAACTACCACAATCGCTTGTTCGCCAGGCAGACAGCGTGGGCAGTAAGTGGATCTCCTCCAATGGGTGCTTTCGAGAGTATCGCAGATGAGATAGGTCTAGATGGGGATGACTTTGCTTCATGTCTCTCGAGCGATCGTCACGCTGATGTGGTAACTGCTAATTTACGGGTGGGCCTCGAGCTACAAATAATGGGGACTCCCAGTATACTCGTGAGTATGGGTACTGGAGCGCCCGTGAGAGTTAGTAGATGGAATGAATTCTCTGCTATAAAGGAAGTGGTAGACAGATTGATGATGGAAGAAACTGGAGAAGGATCCGAATAAAGAGGGAGTTCTGGATTTGTTCGATACAGAATTCAACTTAATTCAAATACTGAAGTGCACGGTCAAGATTCCACCGAGAAATGAAGGAAGGTGGCCATGTTCCTTCATGATACCCATCAATCAAGAGTTGGGATTCTCGGAGTGCAGTTTCTGCGACCTCTGGTGAAATCCACTCATTTTGTCTCGCCAGGACAAACTCATCCTCATCCAGAACAGTGGCTCTCCCATTTAAATCAATCCAGATATCTAAGAAGAGATCAGTGGTTTCCCAGACAAGAGGCGACTGATATTGCACGGGTGTGATGATATTAGCGTAGATCCCTGTAAAATCCCCATCAGCTTGGTGGAACAACCCTATGTCATGCCAGGTGTCTGGGAAGGTAAACCATATTATTTTCGAACCTGTTTCTAAGATAATTTTACCTTGTATAATCAAGGGTGTATCCATAACCAAATCAGTGGAAAGGGTTATGTCGGCTTCGGCTTCCTTAGAGATCAGATATTGTTTATAAGTCTGTTTTCGATTCGGTGGCCTGAAGTAGTGCAGAGATATCAAAGGTGATTGATTCGACACCTAGCTACGGAATACTGCTTCCACAAATACTTCCATCGTGCCACCACAGACTGCTGGACTCAGGGATAAAATGTCCTCTGTTAGATCAACATGGACAACTTGTGGAGTGCCAGACGCAATAACTTCATGAGCTGCTGCAATGACCTCTCCTTCTCCGCATCCTCCACCGATTGTGCCGACAATGTCGTAACCTGGATCGACGAGCATTTTAGCGCCTATCTTACGAGGTACAGATCCCTTAGTCGCTACTATTGTGGCTACTGCGACGGTTCTTCCTTGATTTGTTTTCTCTAAAATGGCTTGGTGAATATTTTGAATTGTCGTTTCTTTCACGATATAAACCCTATCCTTTCTTAAAAAATCGATTGAAAATATTCTCTTTCTGGCTCAAAGGCATTCCATCTCCTTTTCTAGATAGTAGCACAAGCTCTGCCGCTACTGAAATGGCGATTTCTGTAGGTGTTTCCGATCCGATATCCAGTCCCAAGGGTGCCCTGATGCGAGCAATTCGCTCTGGGTCGAGTTGATCGTTTACTAGTTGGATGAATGCTGCTCGAATACGACGTCGGCTCCCAATCATACCAATATAGCTAGGTTCTACTTGGCTCCGCAGTAAAAACCGAAGACATTCGAAATCGTATTTGTGACCCCTAGTTACAAGTACGATACAGCTATTTTGGTCAATGGTGATATCCTTGAATGGTCTCATGAAATCAACTTTCATGAGACGGTCAGCTTTTGGGAAACGTTTTTTGGTTACAAATTCTTCCCGGTCGTCAATTACCGTGACGTTGAATCCTAACATTGCGGTGATAGAGGAGAGTGGCTGAGCTATGTGTCCAGCCCCAACGATGATTAATTCGGAAGGGGGATGATGTGCTTCCACGAACAGTTTGTACTTTTGCCCGGACTTTACAGTCAGGTCGCGGAATCTGTCTCCTTGAGGACTGGGTGATTCTAGAGCTTCCTTTGCCAACTCCATAGCTTGATTGTTTAAGTCGTTTTCTTGAAACCTTCCTATTTTTACAAGTCCTCCGTGTTTCAATTTCTTGATTGCAATTCGCTGGCCTAACACAGTAGAGGGTCCGTGAGTGATCAGAACTAAGGCTATTGCTTCGCCCTCTTTTTTTGCTGCAACAATTTTCTCGGCTGCTGTGGTCGCACTTAATGGTAATTCATTTTGTTCGATCATCTCGCACTGAACCGGGCACGATATTCTTTGGGGAAATGTCGACGGTAAGTTGCAAGGTCATCGATATCGATGGTGACACCATTGTCATCAATATCGATTAAGTTCGCGTTTGCAAGGTTTTTGATGACCACTGTACGGGCTCCTTCAGGCAGATCATCCTCAAGGAGCTCTTGGAATAGGTCTCTATGGAAGATAACAGGATGTCCCTTTTTTCCTTTAAAGGTAGGCAGAGTAACGGGAGCTCTTATTGTTTTGAAACTACTAACCAATGTTTGGATTGTCTGAACAGTAACCAAGGGATAATCGACTGGGCAAAATAATACTCCAGAAATTTTGGGATTGAGGTGGGCTATAGCTACTTGAAGAGACGATATGGGGCCATTTTTAGGGTTTGTGTTGAGGATCACAGTTCCACCTGCTTGTAATGTCTTTGCAGCGATAGGTCCGTGTTCGTCTGGCAAACAGACTAAAATGTTTTCGCATCCTCCTCTTTTCAGAGTAGATATCATATGCTCTAAGAAAGTGCGGTTTCCTACCTTAAGCATTGGTTTGGGCGTGCCCATACGAGCGGACTTTCCACAACAGGGGATTACCGCCCATACCGAATTGGTGATTCTCTCAAATTCCGAGCGATAGTCTGCTTTGTGGATTGGGATCCCCCTGCTATAGAAAAGGGCTCGAGGAATCTATACTTATCTTCCAGAGCCCTTATCTTTTCTAAGAATACTGAAGAAATATCCTAAAATTTAGGCCTAGACTTGGCGTTTTCTCTGGTTAGACGTATTGGGCCAAGCTCTTCTGAAATGGAGACAGGGTAGTTCCAATAGAGTTCCGAGTAAGCTTCTTCTAATGTTGCCACTACCCAATAGTTGCTTCCTTCTTTGACTTCAAAGATAGTGCTTCCTTGGGCATTGGTAGTGTCGTAAAGAATCTCCCCTCCCGCCTGTTTTTGATGCATTGCCAGGACTTCGTTGACATTAGCAAAGGCCTCATCTCCCCACTCTTGACGTAGCAGTCTGCTCTCTTGTTCTGCTGCAATCGATGCTTTTTGTAGGGCGTCGAATCGGTTGAATGCTGCCGTGTTTGATCTGTCCAATCCGTTGTATTCAGCTTCTAAATCTTGGAAGTCAGAGAAGAGCAGGCGATATTGCGCTTGCCCTCTGTTTAATCCTTCTAACGCGGTTCCTAAAGTCTGGAGAGAGTCACGGAGAACACCCCACCTGGCTTCGGCGTTACGCCATTCTTGTTGTGCTTCTGCAACGTCATTTACTGCCTGTAGGACTGAATCTGGGATCGGAGGTTCTGGACGGGCAGCAGCAGCAGTAAGTGAATCAAAAATAGCGTCTCGGTCGAAAGGGTACATTCGTATTTCAAGGTCGCTAATTGGGGTAACTACAGTTCCTGCTGTTGCATCCTCTGAACTTAGTTCAGCAGAAATTACAACTGGGATAGGACCACACCCTGAAACCAGTGCAGCCAAGCAGGTTATAGCTAAAAGGTTACTTACTCTCATGTCCAACTCCATTTTTATCTTAAATGCTCGATCGATAACATCGATCTCAGGTCACCGAAAATAACTAATGTCAATTTTAGATTCTCTTAGTAGACAATCTAGGTTATCCAGGGTATCTCTGGGAAGTGTTAGGAGTCTAAAGGTTATCTTTGGGAAATAGTGGCTTTCCGACTTCCACTGATGATCTCGTGGAAAACACCAAATCCAAATCCTTAAATGTGGGGAGTTTAGACAATCCAATTCGTTTTGCTAGAGTATTCATTTTTTCGGGCATGACAGGAGAGAATAGAGTTGTTAGAACTGTTAATATTTTAATTAAAGTGGCTAGGACGGTATCTAGATAGTCTGCTTGTTCTGGGTCTTTGGCCAGTGTCCATGGCTCTTGTTTAAAAATGTAAACATTGGCTTGTCTCGCCAAGTCCATTGCTATTTCTAGCGCGGAATGCACCTGTAATTCGTCCATATATTTCTGAAAATTGTCCAGAGTCTTATCGATTTCTTCGCCCAATTCAGTTTCGATTTTTCCGGGGAGTTGGCCAGACCTATATTTGGCGATCATGGATGTGGTCCTGCTGACTAAATTGCCCAGCACATTGGCCAGTTCTTCGTATCGAGTCTCAAATCTTTTGTGAGTAAATGTAGCATCCGAACCTGTTCGCATATCTCTCAGAAGATACCAGCGAACTGCATCTGTTCCGTATTTTTTTCGCAGTTGTAGCGGGTCAATAACATTTCCCATGGATTTTGACATCTTGGTGTTGTCACTAAGCCACCAACCGTGAGCTAAAATTTTCTTGGGTAGAGGAAGGCCACTTGCCATTAATAAAGTTGGCCAATAAACCGCATGGGTTGTTAATATGTCTTTTCCAACTACTTGAAGATCTGCTGGCCAGTTACAATGTTTCTGGGGGTTTGACTGGGTATTGGGGAAATTTGCTCCTGTCACATAACTAAATAGAGCGTCTACCCACACGTAACAGACGTGAGATTCGTCGAAAGGCACAGTGATACCCCAATCTAAACGAGTTTTTGGTCTGGATATGGACAGATCTCCAAGTGGTTGATTTAGAAATCCTAAGACTTCGTTTAGACGAGTTTCAGGCACAATCCATTTCGGGTTATCGTTTATGTGCTTGAGTAGCTTGTCCTGATAATATCCCATCCGGAAAAAATAATTTTTTTCCTCTATATATTCGACTGGCCTGCGACAATCTGGACATATATGTTCCTCGCCTACTTCCCTAGAGGTCCAGTATCTTTCTTCGTGGATACAATACCAACCGCTGTAGTTATCTGCATATATTTCTCCTTTTTCCCAAAGCTGGCTCAAAGTATCTTGCACAAGATCAACATGGGCGTCTTCTGTGGTGCGGATAAAGCGATCAAAAGATATGTCCAGATCTGCCCAAGCTCCCTTAAAACCCTTCGCCATTGCGTCAGCTAATTCTTGGGGGGGCATATTTTTTTGTGCCGCTGCCTCTTTCATTTTCTGGCCATGCTCATCAGTGCCAGTCAGAAATTCTACCTGAGAGCCTGTTAGACGGCGATAACGTGCCAAGGTGTCCGTCAGTATGGTTGTGTATGCATGGCCGATATGCGGTTCCCCCGAAGCATAGTAAATCGGAGTGGTGAGATAGTAGGATTTCATCCAGGATTCCTGTCGTTTTCTATCTCCAAGTCCTTCAGTGGCAACGTTCGTAGTTTTCCTTCGCTGGAGATAAGAGTGACACTGTCGGCTAATATGTCTACCGATTTTACTGATTCTTCCCCCAGAACCGTTTTAAATATTTTGCCCACCCTCGGGAACCTTCTTCTAGCATCTACATAAGTTTGATGTTCGTAAATCAGGCAACACATCAGGCGCCCACAGCAGCCAGATATTTGAGACGGGTTAAGACTTAAGGATTGGTCTTTTGCCAACTTTAAGCTTACTGGTTTTAGCTCGGGCAGCCATGTCGAGCAGCAGAGCTCGCGACCACAACGTCCCACACCTCCGATCAGTGCTGCTTCATCTCGTACACCGATTTGCTTCAGTTCGATTAAAGTCCTGAATGTCTTTGCTAAAACACGGAGAAGTTTGCGGAAATCCACTCGTTGATCTGCGGTGAAGTAGATGGCCAATTTCTTTCTGTCAAATCGCCATTCGGCTTCGGTGATTTTCATCTCTAGTGCGTGTTGCCTTACTAACTTCCTCGCTTCTTTACGAACTCTATCTTCATCTTTCCTGAGTGTTTTGATCTTAAGAATATCACTGGCACGTGCAATTCTGAGAATGCTATTCTTGGGAGAAGGAGTCGAACAATCACTGGATGATCCGCACTTTCGTTCAGCAATAATTCCTAGTGCTGTTACCTCTCCACAATCGAGGCCGCCCTCTATTGTAACAACTACCCTAGAACCTGTTTTCAGAGGGAGCTTACTGTAGGTGAAGTATTCTTTTCGCGTCCCCTTAAACTTCACTTCAGCGAAATTGCTCATGATTCGAAGGTCCTCACCGGTGGAGGTTGTCGTCGTTTTGAGCTGGAACCTCTTTCCATTGACCTATGGCTTCGTATTTTGCCCACCTATTGGCAAGGAGATCATCTATGTCAGTTTCAGCCAGTTCACTAAGATTTCTCTGAATCGATTCTTTTAGATTTTCTGATGCAGTATCCCAATCTGAATGTGCTCCTCCTATTGGTTCTGGTATAACTTCATCGGCTATTCCTAGATCCGAAAGGTCTTTCGAAGTCAATTTTAAAGCCTTGGCAGCTTCCGTTTTGTAGTCAGCATCTCTCCATAAAATGGCGGCGCAACCTTCTGGGCTGATTACTGAATAGACAGAATGCTCTAACATCAAAATCCTATCTGTTACTCCAATCCCGAGTGCGCCGCCAGATCCTCCCTCTCCAATGACAATTGACAACATGGGAGTCCTCAGATTTGACATTTCTCGGAGGTTAAATGCGATAGCTTCGGAAATCCCTCTCTCCTCAGAACCAATTCCAGGGTAAGCGCCAGGTGTGTCTATCAAGGTTACCACAGGTCGATGAAATTTTTCTGCTAGCCTCATTAGGCGAAGGGCTTTTCGGTAACCTTCGGGATGACACATGCCGAAATTCCGCCTGAGATTTTCTTTCATATCTCTTCCTTTCTGGTGGCCGATAACCATAACGGAGGACCCAGAAAGTTTTGCCCACCCTCCTACCAAACCTTCGTCATCACGGAAATTTCTATCTCCGTGTAATTCTATCCACTCTTCAAAAATCCTATGGATATAGTCCAGAGTGTAGGGCCTTTTGTGATGCCTGGCCATCTGGACCTGCTCCATCGGGGTTAAATTTTGGTACGTTGATTGCCTTAGGGAGTGTAGTGTTTTCTGCAGATCTCTGAGTTGTTCAGCAACATCAAAGTCGTTGTCTTCAGACTGAGCTAGTAGCTTGTCAATCTGTTCTTCAACTTCCGTGATTTTGCGTTCGAATTTCAGTCTTGGTGATGCGCCCAAGAGGTGTCTCCATTTATTGGATCAATTTAGAAATTGGTATGGTGAATCGCGGTCTACTTATAATTGTAATGGGTTATAGCCCAGAGTGGCTATACTTGATCATAAGCTACTCTAAAGTACTAATTAGCTCACATCAGGCTCAGGAACAAACTTAGCCACTACTATAGCTGTCACTAGCATAGCCAGCGCACCTGCCAGTGTGCTGCTTTGGAAGCCAAAGCCGGTGTAGAGAAGCCCTGCTAGTGTGCCACCTATCGCGAAACCAAATTGTCCCAGGGCTACTGCTAAGCTCATCAGTGCACCACGTCGACTGTCACTTACTAGAGCAGTAAGAAGGGCAGAAAATGGACTTATCCTCATGGCTACAAGTACCATTATTATAAAATATAGAGGGTATGCAAGCCATAATTCTCTGGTAAAAAAGGTGGTCAATACCATTACTACAGCCAATCCTAAATTGGAAATTATTACAATGGTTTTCCTTCCAATGCGATCCGACAATTTTCCTGCCTGTGGACCGGTGAGCACGTTGGCTATTCCACCAACGATGAACATGGTCGCGATTGTTTCGGGGGTAGCGTTGAGGGAGTCTGTCAACCAAAAAGGCAAGTAAAGTATAAAAAAAGATAATCCCAAGAACATCATGAAATAAGCGACTGCTGCTGCTGCTATTTCCTTTTGCCTTAGCATAGCGAGGTAGTTGTCTACAGATTTTCTGATGGTCAATGGTTCTTGAGTCAGTTCAACATCAGGTTGAGGGATTCGAAACCAAATGAGAACTGTAGTCATTCCCATTGCTAGGGCGAACATGTAGAAAGGGAATTTAAAGCCGTATTGGCTCGACAGGAGTATTCCGAGAGGGATACCGGCTATTTGACCAAATGCCATTCCACTCATAACCCATCCAGTTGCCCAACCTCTCCTATTGTAGGGAAAAAAATCTCCAATATAGGCAACAGCACTTCCACTTAGGATTCCCCCTGCTATACCGGCGAGGATGCGGACAGTGAGGAAAGAATAGTATCCGACTATAAAATGGTGCATCATGAGTGCAAATGTCATCAAGCTGGTTCCCAGGAGTAATATCCGACGTCGCCCAATCTTGTCTGATATGGGTCCGGAGATGATTGCGAGGCTTCCAACCATCAATGTATAGGCGGACACCAAGCTCCCTAACGCAGATGTGGGAATACTGAGTTGTGTCCCTATCTGTGGAAGGATAGGTGATAGAATCATGATCTGACTACTGGAAGCAAAGACCAGCATCCAAAGTGCAAAAAGCACTATTGAGTTAGACGGTTTATCCGGATTCAGGTTGCTTCTCGGAGTGCTAATGGCTAGGGATAGATTGGCATTTCGACTGAGTGCCAAGGTAGGAGGTCACCGCGATGTTGTTTCATAGCTACCAAGCTCTCCATTGTTCTGACTACTGGCAATGACTCAAAGAAAATCTTTATTTTTTAGTCACGGACCACAAGAAAATGCCAAATGTGAATCCACATGGATTCCCTGTGTTAGATTTAGGGTTTTCTACGGTCGGCCTTCCAGGTCCCATAGCGCTGCCTCAGAGTCAAGACGGGATTACTATTTTCATGTGGCAGGATATTTTGATCGGTGACATCGATGAACATAGCGTACTGCCCATCATTGAAGCTGCCACCCTCAGTATCAGAGGGATCAGCTGCTAGGATATAGGCGACGTGAGCATTTTTTCCGTGGCATGGAGCTTCTACTATTGGATCGGTTTCACAGGTGCACCTGACGTCTCCACCAGCTTCGTCAGCTCCTTCCATGGCTGCCATCACCCGATCAGTGAGTGTGCCTTCAGCACTCATGAATCGTGAAACTGCTTCATAGACAACATCATTTGAAGCGAGAATATTTCCTTGGATGGAGAAATATATGTCTTGGTCAGGTAGCTGTCCTTGGACAGAGAGTGAGGATGCGCTATTGCTAGATCCGGAGAATCCAGCCATTCGGCCAGTGAGATCCACTATGCCAAATTGACGTCTCTGGAAATCAGGATCACTACTTAACATCTCAATGATAGTTGAGGGGTTAGTTCCCTTTTTCATTTCTGCATATATTAGCTTCTGGTTTTGTCTTGTCCGATCCACTCCAGCTTGAGCTGCAGCGACACCGATTCCAGGGATCACGACAGCTTGGATGTTCATGAGCCCCGTAGCGTCTCCTCTAATGAGTCGGCCTTGAGGAACACAGGTTGCTGAAGCAATCACAATGCGACCTGTCCTTGCATCTACAGCAATCACTGACCAAGTGGCCGAAGCAGCAAGAGGAGTGATTGCCAGAATTATGGCTACTCCGAAAAGATTTATAAATTTTGAGCGAAGGTTGAAATTCAGCATGTTACGTATTCCTTATTCTGTAAATTCGAACAGCAAACTCTTCGGTTTGATGAAGTCTTTAGTGTTTTAAGCATGTTGGCAGGAGATCCCTGTCTGCAAATTGGAGCTCTTGGAGCTTTCAACAATTCATCAGCTAGATGGTTTCGGCAACAGAGAAGGAGCTATCCTTCCAAGAGTAGTCTGTTCGAAGTCGTATGCATAGGCTAGGAGTTCCTGTTCCGTCCACATGTCTCCTATGAATACCACTACAAAAGGCGTTCCATCCTGATAATAAGTGAAAGGTACTGTTACGACTGGGACCCCTAACTCATTGATGATATTACTTGCTAGTTCCGGGTGATTGTTAGGGCTATAGTCGGGACGTTCAGGGTCCTCTATTAGATTTCTAATTGGGGCACCAGCCTGCGGAAAAAATAATCCGTCGAGATCGGAGTTGTGTAGAATGCTTCTATAAAGACTGCGTATTTGCATACGCCAAGCCTGGAAAGCGTCTCCTTCCTCTGTCGCACTGGGCCTGGCAGGGGGAGCTTGTGCTCTTCCTCCTCGGAAGGTTTGGCCGGTTAGCATCTCCCATTCTTCCACGCTACTGAAGGGAGAGGAGTCACCAAGTCCTTGCATGTAGACCATCATATCGTGAGGTCCGACAGAGGGGACTCTGGGGCGACTTTCATATAGTTCTACGAATCTACTATTCTTGAAAGGATCTTCTACTACCGATGCACCTCTCCCTTTCAGAATCTGTATGGCCTCTTGATACAGTCTTTCGGTCTCAGGATCCAAGGGTAGCCATTGTTCCCTCCAGCCAGCGCCGACTAATCCAAACCGCTTGTTTTCCAGATTAGTTTGAGTAAGTCCGTTGGCGTAACCTTCTGTTGGCATATGACCGACGGATGCGAATGTTGCAAGATCTTCTTGGGAAGGACCCGCGATGACATCTAGTGTTACAGCGGCATCATAAACCGTCTTAGCAAGTGGACCGACAACATCTATATAAGTTGCATTGATGGGCACAACACCTTCTAGGGGGACCAATCCGAACGTCGGCTTAATACCTACTAAAGCCTGGGAACCTGCTGGGTTTTGTATTGATCCTCCTGTTTCCGTTCCTAATCCTAGGACTGCGAAACTAGCATTTACGGCAGTGGCTGTTCCTCCACTAGATCCTCCAGGGGCTTTAGTAACGTCATAGGCATTAAGGGTGGTCCCACTTACTGAACTTTTCGTCCGAGTTCCGTCTCCAGCAAAGTCTGGCAGATTGGTTTTCCCCAGAATTATAGCTCCGGCATTATGTAGCCTTTCAACAACAGCGGCATTATCCGCAGGGACCATGTCGAGACCACCCGTGACACTGCTGAATCCTGAGAATCCAGCTGTAGTGACTAAGCCCGCGTAGTCGATGTTGTCTTTTATTACGACTGGAACTCCGTGTAACGGTCCACGTAGCTTTCCAGACTTGCGCTCGTTATCTAAGGTTGATGCGATCTCCATGACATTAGGATTCATAGAAATGAAGGAATTATAGTGGTCTTCATAGAGTTTGATTTGGTCCAAAAAAGCTTGGGTAAGGTCGACAGAGGTGTATTCTTCGGATTCATAAGCTTGTTGGATTTCCTGAACAGTGAGTTCGACCACATTTATTGTGGGGCCTACCGCTGACTCTTCTAAGGGAGTACAGGCTTCTTGGAAGTAAAAAAGGCAAACGATAATTAAGGTGATTCCTATGGGTTTTGAGTGTATTCTCATGGGAACAATTCTCCTCAGAAGGTGTTGGGGATTCAATGTTTAATCCCTAATTTTTGCCATTCTAGAAATTCTGGTTTAGTGCTTCGCAGGATTTCAAGTATTGTACTCCGATCGGCAGAGGATAAATGGTCGAATGATTCCGACCGGTCCGAGCCTGTCAGTACTTCCCAGATTCTGCGAAACAAGTGATGCCTTACAGTCTCAGGAAGTCCTTCAAAAATTTGAGAATAAACCATATAGCTGAGCGGATACCGAAACAACCTAGTATTTAAATCGAGTTGGCGGAGAGAACGCATTTTACGATCATAGGGCCCTCTTGCTTCAAAGTTTTTTTGGAATTCAGAGTTTCCTTTGATAGGCCCCTTTATAGGGGCTTCCCCCACCAGAAGCATTCCTTCGACAAGGTCTTCCATAATAAGCATGACTTTTTCTTCCAAGTGGTCGACATCGGTACTGTTGGTCACTTCCCAACGTAAACGAACGAGAAGATTTTGAATGTAAATTTGGTGTTCCAAAACCATGAGAGAGACGATATCGCTGGTTTCCACTATGTGTCGGTTCAAAGTGATGAGTCCATTCAGGGATTCTATTTTATCAATATTCTCTCCTTCCTGGATTATTGATCCAGACGTTGTTGCGATGGCATTCCCTAAGTGCTCCTGGTTATCGTGGGTCCCAGTCACATACCAACCACCCCATCGTTGTTCCAAGGGAGTTCGATGGTTGGTAAGTCTCCAACCCTCATGGTTCGCTGGACGTCCGTATTCGTCGGTCATCCCAGATCCCATGAGAAGGCGGGGGACCCCTCCACCTGTCAAACCATAGGTATCATGACATTCTAAGCAAAGGAACGTTTGTCTCTGGACCTGCGGTTTTTCGGTGTTAGTCTGGTCTAGGGTATAGAAGACTATACCGAGGTCAGGATCAGAAGCGGCAATCTCTATGGACCCGCTACCTTGAACCCAACCTACGTAGGTGTCGTCCGAAAAATAGATTGCCCTCGGAGTTCCAGGTGTGATCAGCCTGGCATGTATACTGGTTTTGGAGAATACCAAAGACTGTGAGTGAACAGGGATCTCAAGCTGGTCTAACAATGACTCGAGGTACCCATTCTCCCCATCAAATATTAAAACGGTTGGTTTGCTTTCCAATAGTCGGCTGAGCTCATTGACTCTACCGTTAGGCGTCTTTAAGGAATATTCTATTTTAGGGTACTCCCTATCATAGCGGTGCTGTTGGCTTTCGACAGCTACTGGATCGAGACAGGCTGTTACTACTGAGAGAAGTGCCAGCTGGACCACGAAGCCATCTGGAAATTGAGGATAGTATTCTTTTGACACTTCAGTTGGCCTTCAAAGATTAATGGAATTGGGGAATAATTTCCTGGTCATTACTAAAAATGGTCAAGAGAGGCATGACAATCAAATCGCTGTTTGAGTTGACCTGCATGTTGGCTATTAAATACCTTAATCTTAAGTTGGTATGCATTCTCCACACTAATTAGGAGTGGACCGGTGATTTCATCTTTGGATACTTATTTGCGACCAGGGGCGATTGGGTTCTTTGCCTTTGCTATAATGTCTTGTGCTGACGCACCTGAATCGGGACCGATAGAGGCTGGTGCTTCTGTAAATTTTGTCCACCCTGAGGACGGCTCAACTATTGAGGGCAATGCAGTGACTCTCAGGCTGGAAGCATCTGGTATAGAGATAGTACCGGCAGGGACCATGGAGCACGGTACGGGCCATCATCATTTTGCAGTGGATGTTGCCTTACCAGAAGCAGGAGCGCCGATTCCTACAATTGAAGGTACATATATCCACCTTGGTCAAGCACAAACTGAATATGAGTTGAAGGGGCTTTCTCCAGGCGAACACGTAGTGATAGCCGTGGTTGGGGATGGCTCGCATATTCCAGTCGATCCTTGGGTGGTGGACACCATACGTTTTGTGGTTCCCTAAGGATGGCCGAGACAACTAAAGGCCCAGTATCATTCAGCGAATTAGCTAGGGATACAATTCTAAATTTTATTGACATGCAGGGGGATGCTGCTGCGGTTCGTATCAGTGTGGCTAGCGCTAGTCCACTAGATCCTCGGTATGAAGTCACCCTTGTGGACCCTAAAGATAAAGGTGCGGAAGACTTCGTTTTCGACGGCAAAGGCTTCGAGGTATTTGTTGATTCGAAGAGTCTAGATGTACTTGATGGAACGAGGATTGATTGGGTGGAAACAGTCACTGAAAGTGGCTTCAAGTTTGAAAATCCAAACTTGTCTCCAATTGGTTCTAGGCCACTTGAGGGGGACTTGGCTGAAAAGGTGCAGCAGGTGATTGATGAATATGTTAACCCTGGAGTGGCTCAGCATGGGGGAAATGTGACTTTGGTCGAAGTCAGGGACAATGTGGTATACGTTCAGATGGGTGGTGGTTGTCAGGGATGTGGGCTGGCATCAGTGACCCTTCATCAGGGTATCGAAAAAATACTCAAGGAGAAGATACCCGAGATAGAAGGCATCGAAGACGTTACTAATCATGCGGCTGGATCCAACCCATATACAACTGGTGCCAAGTAGACTGGTCGCTGCCAAAAGGAAGAAAAAGGAAGATTCTCCAAGAGTTTTAATTCTTTTGGCGAAGACGACTTATCGGGCCAACGCTTTTGTTGAAGCAAGCCGAAAACTCGGCCTAGAAATTTCGGTGGGATCAAACCATCAGCAATCGTTAAGTGGGCTTGTACCAGGATCCAGTCTTTTGCTGAAACCGAACAATGTCGAAGTTTCAGTTGAAGATATCGTTCGGTTTCATTCTAGTTTTCCGCTCGATGCTATTGTTGCAGCAGAAGACGCTTTTTGTATTCTAGCTTCAGCCGCCGCCGAAACTATAGGTTTGGTACATCACTCCTTAGAAGGGGTTTCAGCAGTTCGAAATAAGAGGACGATGCGAGAAAAGCTAGCTGGGGAAGAAGGACGGGCAATCTGGTTTGACGCTTTTGATCTGAGCGAAGATGTTAAGTCCATAGTAGGGAAGGTTCCTTTTCCATGTGTTGTGAAGCCCGTGTCGTTGTCAGGAAGTCGCGGTGTTATGAGGTGCAACAATCAGGAGGAATTTGTAGCCGCTTGGGATCGGTTGGGAAAATTGCTAATGGGTGATCCAGGGAACAAGTCAGATGTATTCTCAGGAGAAATTCTTGTTGAGGATTATCTCGATGGCAAGGAAATTGCAGTAGAGGGAATTATGGTACAAGGAAGTTTACATTTGATTGGTATAATGGACAAACCAGACTGGATGGATGGACCTTTTTTTGAGGAGACCATTCTTATCACACCGTCCAGGCTGCCTACCAAAGTGCTGCGAGATCTAGTTAGCAGAACAGAACAAATTGCCACTATCCTTGGTTTGATGGATGGACCTATACATGCGGAATTTCGTATTAAAAAAGAGGAGATAAGCCTTCTCGAAATCGCTCCTAGGTCCATTGGAGGCTACTGTTCGAGGATTTTCAAATTCTATCCAGAATCGACTTTGGAGGAATTGATTCTTAGGCATTCTTTGGGTATGAAGATCAATCATTTTGAAAAAGAAAATAAATCCGAAGGAGTGTTTATGTTGCCAGTACCCAAGGCAGGTATACTCAAGAATGTGGGCAGAATTGAAGAAGCCTTGAAGATAGATGGAATAGAAGATATAGAGATGACGATCCCTGTCGGTCGGAAAGTAGTACCCTTGCCGGAAGGAAATCAGTATCTGGGATTCATGTTTGCGAAAGGTAAGGATCCGAGTTCTGTTGAATCCTCTCTCAGAGAAGCTTTCTCTATCTTAGAGTTGGAGATTCAATAGCGAAATTTTAGAGTGTCAGCTGTATAATTTATTGACGCATAATAAACAGGTGGTTTTTGATCGGCATGGCCAAGCAGAGGGTTATTATTGTAGGAGGGGGAGTGATCGGGATTTGTTGCGCTTATTTTCTGGCGAAACGAGGGTTTCGAGTTACTCTGGTAGAGAGGAATAGAGTTGGTGCTGGAGCATCCTCTGGCAATGCTGGAAGTGTTGCAGTAGGGCATACGCCGATTAATAAACCAGGTCGTATTGGACATGCTTTACGGGAATTATTTAACCCTAGAAGTGCAGTCCGCATTCCGATCCGCTGGGACCCCTCACTCGCCAAATGGCTATGGAAGTACCGTAGCTTCTGTAATCCAGAAGATTTTGAGTCAAGCTCGCGTACACTGAGTTCCCTGGGACATGCTACTCTTGCTTTATTCGATGCTTTAGTTGAAGAAGAAGATTTGCGGTGTGGTTATCGGAGGGATGGTTTTTTTGAAGTATGCTTGACGAATAATGGTCTCGAGCATGTGAAGTCGGATGTTAGGAGTATGATCCGATACGGATATAGTCCGCACATGGTGTCTGGTGAAAAACTCAGAGAGATTGAGCCTGTGCTGAAAAGGGAGATTTTGGGAGGAGCTTATTTTCCCGAGGGAGCCACTTGTGACCCGTATCGATTTGTACTGGAAATGGCAAAAGCCGCAGAGAGATTAGGAGCTCGGATTTTGGCGGGCCATAAAGTGACAGAAGTGTTAAATAGAGACACCCAAATGACAGGCATTCGTTTAGATACCGGCCAAAAAATCGAAGGTGACACGGTTGTTTTAACTACGGGATCTTATAGCCAAAGTCTTACAGAAAAATTTGGGTTTCGGCTTCCAGTCCAGCCCGGTAAGGGCTACCATAGAGATGTCAAATTTTTGGGTCAAGGAGCTGCTTCTCCTAAGCAGACTTTCGTTATGTCAGAAGCCTCTGTTTTCTGCTCTCCCATGGGCGATTTCACCCGATTTGCTGGCACTATAGAGTTCACAGGAATGAGCCATGAGCTGAACCGAGAACGTTTAGATTACACTACAAGTTCTGCAGAGAAATATTTGCACGGATTAGAAGACGCTGAAATTCTTTCGGAATGGGCTGGCTTAAGGCCATGCACTCCAGATGGGATCCCATGTGTTGGTCCTGTCCCTGGATATTCGGGTTTCTTCGTGGCAACTGGACATGCTACGCTGGGTCTTACCTTGGCTCCGATCACGGGGAAGATAATGGAGCAATGGGTTGCGGGTGACAGCAGCCCATCACCGGAAGCAGAAGCACTGAGAATCGACAGGTTTTGGTGACTGTTCAGCTAGTTATCGCAGGAGGACTATTGACTTTGGTTGGTGAATAGAATTTTGTAGGGTTTGTATCTGTCATATATAAAGGAGGGAGTTTTTAAAGATGACTTTTTGGGTTTCCCGGATCCTATTTGTAAACGTCATAGTTTTTGTGTTGATACCGCAGGGAAGCTTGGTGTACGTTCTTTCGACTTTGTTTCCTCCCGCTCTCGTTGGCTTAGATGCTGGGTACTATCCGGACTTACCCTTTAGACCTTGGACAGCGGGGACTTACATGTTTCTGCATGCAAGTGTCAGCCACCTATTTTTTAACATGCTTGGACTGTTCTTTTTTGGCCGGAGGCTTGAGGACAGATTAGGTGGAAAGCGGTTCTTGAGGTTTTACTTACTTAGTGGCCTTGGTGGGGCGATCTTCTCCTTCCTTTTTTCTCCAGGGGCTCCTGTTGTAGGAGCGTCGGCTGCAGTCTACGGAGTTTTGATTGGATTTGCTAAGTATTGGCCTCATGAAAAGATTTATATTTGGGGAATTTTGCCCGTAGAAGCGCGTTGGCTGGTAGGTGCTTTGGTCGTAATAAGTTTATACAGTGGCTTTTCGCCCGACGCTGCTCTTGGAGGTGGTGTCGCTCACTTCGCACATCTGGGAGGGCTGGCCATGGGTTATGGCCTGCTGTATTGGCAGGATTGGCATAAATTGAAAGATAAGAGGGAGTTCCAACGCAGGATGTATTCGGATTCTGGGATGAGCTCTGATGACTCATTGGAAAAACGTTGGTCATCGATAAATTCATCTCTCATGCATGACCTCAATAGAGAGGAAATAGAAAGACTCCTAACGCGTGTTAAAAACGAAGGCGCTCGCTCTTTGTCGCGAGAGGAAAAAGCTTTTCTCAATCGGTTTTCATCTGATTGAGATTCCTTCAGTTGGTTTATTGTTGGCCTTCAAACAGACCTAAGGAACCTCATTCTGTTTATCAGCTAATGCTTGCTGCAGTAGAGAGAGATTTCACTAGCTGAAACAAGAATTCTTGCCCTTCAAAAAAAGATTTGATGAGTATCCGTTCGTCTTGACCATGGGCTCGATTATCGTCTACGTCTGTGAAGATTCCAGAGACCCCATAGGTGGGTATGCCTGCTCTCCGTAGGTAAAGTCCATCGGTAGCTCCTGTGCCCATTACAGGCACTATAGGGACTCCTGGCCACATTTCTTCTGTAATCTCTTGAATCGGTTCAAGGACGCTTGCTCTAAGAGGTGAAGGTGGACTGGGGTTAGCTTGTCCCATTGCGGTCACCTCGATTTGTGATCCAGCGACTCTTCGCAGGATGGATAAAACTTCTTGAGGATCATGGGTAGGAAGCATCCTGCAGTTGACGGTGGCTTCTGCAGTTTGGGGAAGGGCATTGTCGGCATGCCCTCCATTTAGTCTTGTTGCGACGCAGGTGGTCCTCAGCCGTGCGTTCCATCCAGGTTCAGATTGAATGCGAGTTACTGCGAGCTCATTAGAAGGGTCAGCGAGCATAGTCGCTATGTCTATTGCTATTGGACCTCCTTCTACTTCCGCTGTGCCTTTGAAATATGCCTCGGTCACTTCGTTTAACATGATAGGAAATCGGTATTCACTTATCTGGACTAGTGAATTCGCTAGATCGTAAATGGCGTTGTCATCTCTGGGTAGCGAACTGTGCCCTCCAGGGTTTATGGCTTTCAAATTAAAAGTCTGATACACTTTTTCGCTGGCTTGTACTGCATTAAGGCGGTGCTTGCCATCTTTGATTTCACCGCCACCGCCTTCGTTCAAGGCGTACTCAGCATCGATTAGTTCACGATGGTTTTCCAGCAACCACTGAACTCCGTTGTATTCGCCGCCTTCTTCGTCAGCTGTCAGAGCGACAATAATGTCCCGGTCAGGTACAAATCCTTCTTGTTTGTATCTGATAAGGTTAGCGGTATAAATCGCTGCTTCATCCTTGTCATCGGTGACCCCTCTCCCGTAGAAGTGGTCATCTTGTTCGATCAGCTGCCATGGATCCAAGTTCCAATCTGTTCGAAGGGCTTCGACAACATCAAGGTGAGCAAGCAAGAGAATCGCTGGACGTCCCGTGTCTCTCCCTCTTAGTCTGGCCACTAAATTCATCTTCCTCTCAGTGGGTCCGACCACATGCACATCTTCATCGGAGAACCCAGCTTCGAGAAGTCGGCGTTCTAAAGCCTTGGCTGCTTTAGTAGTTCCTGCTGAATCGACTGTGTTTATCTCTAGAATCTCCTGTAGGATATCTCTCGCCAATTGTTGGTGGGGTTGAAGCTGGAAGCTTTGTCCCAATAGGTTCCCGGATGTGAGGGCTAGGAACATCCATAAAGCAGGAAAGATCTTGGGTCCATATTTTATCGTGTTTCTCATGATATATTTTTCACTTTCTGCTGAGGTGAGTAGATTATTTGTTCTCATTTTTGTCTTGGGTCAGCTATGAGAAAGCTAAGGTTATCCATTAAGCTCATCAATCAGCTACATTATTTTTCCGCTGTGCCGTTATTTTTTAACCATCTATCATACCACTGTAAATACCTTTCTAGACGATCTTTTTGGTATGAAGGTATCCTAAGTCCATGTGGTTGGCCTGGGTACACGATTAACTGAGTTGGAACTCCCATTCTCCTCAAAGCTTGGTAGATTTGTTCAGAGTTTTGGATTGGAACGTTCCAATCTTTCTCGCCTCCCATGACAAGAGTTGGGGTTGTGACTTTGTCGATCGCATTAAAAGGAGAGAGATCTTCCCAGATTTCTCGGGTTTCCCAGGGGAGGCCCCATTCTCGTTCATTACCTAGTAGATAGTGGTCGTGTCCAAAATTTGCGACAAGCAGACCCATACTGGCCCCTGTAATTGCAGCTGAAAATCGTTCGCTTTTCGTGATGACGTAATTGGTTAAAATGCCTCCATAGGACCATCCTCCAACTCCAAGCCGATTTGGATCCGAATAACCAGCATCGAGAACATAGTCGACACCTCCCATGACGTCCTCAAAGTCTGGGATACCCCATTGTTGCCATAATGCCATACTAAAGTCTTGCCCATACCCAGAGGAACCGCGAGGGTTCGTAAGGAGGACTACATAGCCATTGGCAGCAAGAAATTGTGCTTCGAAATTAAAGTTCACTCCATACATGCCGTTTGGACCACCATGGATTCTCAGGATGGTCGGATATTTAAGGCTGGAATCGTAACCGGGGGGTGTGAAAATCCACCCCTCTATCAGTGTTCCATCCCTGCTTGGGAAATGGATATTTGTGACTTTGGAAAGTTCTCGTGTTCTCAAAAATGCGTCGTTAGTTTGAGTTAATCGTCTCTGTTGATCTCGATCGACTAGGAACACTTCACTCGGGAGGTGGGGGTTACTTAGGACCACAGCAGTGGTTCCAGAAGGCGCAGTCGAGAAAGAAGACATACTATATTCTTCATCGCTGATACGCTCGGTATCCGAAGTTTTCACATTTATTTTCCCAAGATAGCGCTCGCCGCTATCCTCAATGCTCACCAAAATATTTTCTCCCTTAGAATCGAATTGAGGATTCCGCACGTTTCGATCTAGGTCCGAACTCACAAGTTTTCTCGTTCCACCCTGAGAAGGAATCATGGCTAATTGGTTGACAGAGAGACTGCTGAATTGGGGGTCAGTGTCGTCAGTCACATAGACTATCCAATCCCCGTCTGGGCTCCAAGACGGGGAGGAATCAGAACCAGGATAGGTAGTGAGCTGAAGTAAAGTTTGGCCTTTGTCTGTGTTATCTACCGAGACAATCCAAATGTCAGAATTCGAATTGGCATCGGGGTCTTCTGTCCGATTGCTGACGAAAGCTATGAGTTCGCTATTTGGACTCCAGGAGGGCTGTGACTCATCCCAACGCCCCGAAGTTATTTGTATTAGTTCTTCTGTTTTAATATCGAAAACATAAAAATGTGTGTGCCGATCACCAGTCAAGTAACCTTGCCCGTCACGTTTGAATTGAAGTCGGGTTATGACCCAAGGATCTGCGGTTGATTTTTCCTCTTCTGACTCTGCTTCTACGTCTTGTAAGGTCAGTAGCAGTTTGGAACCGTCAGGAGACCATGTGTACGATCGTACACCCTGAGCCACTGACGTAATCTGTTGGGATTCACCACCCCTGAGGTCCAGTTTCCATACTTGGGATGTTTCGGAATTCCTGGCAGTGATGAATGAGAGATAGTTGCCAGCTGGACTCCACTCTACGTTAGAAACGGAATACCCCTTGCTAGTCATTGGAATAGGATCGCCGCCATTCGTAGAAATCATCCAGAGCCTGACTTCAGATGTCTCCAGTTCTAAGCTAGTGGTGCGAACAGTGTATGCCACCCATTTTTCATCAGGACTCATTCTTGGATTAGAAACCTCTTGGATCGCGAATTGGTCATCTACTGAGAGTGTGGATGTTTGTGTTATTCCTGGCTGCGTTGAAGCACAGAAATAGGTGGGTATAATTACTAAAGCTCTTTTTAAAATTGAGATTATGGTGAATTTCATGTTTGCTTTCTCCCTAACTACCAATGTTGCTGAACCTGTGAGGCATTCAGCCAAAGGATCGAATACCAGTGCATGTGTTATGTAACTACTAAGTGGCATAGCTCCAAATGAAATGAGAAATTAGAATACATCTGTAATGTCTTGGAAATCAATAGTGAACTCCAGTCGATAGCGTCAAAGTCTTGAGGGAGTGGGTTATAATGGTAAATGAAACAAATACAAAGGAAACCGCGACTCTTGCGGGTGGTTGTTATTGGTGCCTGGAGGCGGTATTTGAGTTGCTCGAAGGCGTATACTCAGTACGTCCAGGAGCTTCTGGGGGCCACACTGAAGCTCCCACATACGAGGAACTTTGTTCTGGCAAAACAGGTCATGCCGAAGTAGTCCAATTTGAATTCGACCCTTGTCTGATACCTTTTCATAATCTTTTAGAGATCTTCTTCTCGACACATGACCCGACGACATTGAACAGACAGGGTGGTGATGTAGGTACTCAGTACCGATCGGCAATCTTCACTCATGGTTCTGAGCAGAGGAGAGTGGCGAAGGAAGTGATTAACAGGTTGGAGATTGAGGAGATTTGGAGCGACCCTATTGTGACTGAAGTTGTTGATTTTGATTCCTTTTATCCGTCGGAAAAATATCACCAAGAATATTTCAGAAACAATCAGGGACAACCTTATTGTCAAATTGTGATAAATCCAAAAGTGAGTAAGTTCCGCGAAAAATTTTCCGAAAAATTGAAGACCAAGGATTTGGAGAATTGATTTGACTGCTTTTTCGATCAACGAGGATCGGCCTGGAGTCCTTATAACTGGTTGCAGTAGTGGAATTGGCGAGGCAACCGCAATTCGTTTTTCGCAGGAAGGGTATCGAGTATATGCTACCATGCGAAATCCGGAAGGTATGAGCGAAACATTAAAGGAGGCACTCAAAAGAGATGAAGGTCATAAAGTGCTAGCCTTAGATGTGAACGATAGCGTCTCGATCAAGAGAGCGATTGCAGAGGTTCAAGAAGAATCTGGCAGGATCGATGTGCTTATAAATAATGCGGGAATATCCAGTATCAGCAGTATCGAAGAAATTGAGATGGAAGAAGCAAAAGCTGTTTTCGAGACCAACGTGTTTGGAGTACTCAGGGTAACTCAGGAAGTCATACGAGGAATGAGAGAACGAAGAAGTGGAACGGTGGTAAACGTAAGTTCAGTAGCTGGACGTCTGGTAACTGCTGGACATGGTATTTATGCTGCGAGCAAGCATGCACTGGAGGCGATCAGTGAGTCTTTGGCCATAGAAATAAATCAGTTTGGTGTCAGAGTCATTTTAATAGAGCCGGGTTTTATATCCACAGCCATTCTGAGTAAGGCAGACTCCATTATTCTAGAAGACACACCCTATGCGGAGCATCTTACCCGACTGGTCAGCATGTATGAAGAGGCTCAATTGACCGCAGATTCACCCGATGCGGTAGCAGGATGTATTGTGAACGCCTTGAATGATTCTTCTCATGGGTTTCGTTATGTGGTCGGATCTGGTGCACAGCGAGCGATCGATGAACGTAGCTTGCTTACAGACCAAGAGTGGATTAGCGGGAACCCCTTGGAATGATCGGATTGTTAGATATCTAGATCCTAGCTTGTATTGTGTACAGTTCGTGATAACGCCCTTTACGACCTATCAGTTCTTCGTGATTCCCACGTTCCACTATTTCACCGTTTTCAATTACTAGAATTAAATCGGCTCGTTGGATGGTTGACAACCGGTGTGCAATGACGAAAGTCGTACGATCCTGCAGTAAGTGTGAGAGACTTTGTTGAATTAAATATTCGCTTTCGGTGTCCAGGCTTGAGGTCGCTTCATCTAGCAGTAAAATACGAGGGTTAGACAGTATGGCTCTAGCTATAGTGACTCGCTGACGTTGACCGCCCGAAAGCTTGACTCCTCTTTCCCCGATCAGCGTGTCTAGGCCGTCAGGAAAATCTTGAGTGAAATCTGTGACGTGGGCTTGTTCAGCGGCCAACAGTACGGCGGCATCAGAGGCATTCGGTTTGGCGAATAGCAGGTTTTCACGGATTGTTCCCTCAAACAAGAAATCGTCTTGTAGGACTAAGCCTAGTTGTGTTCGGTAAGTGGATAGCTTGACACTGGATAGATCATGTCCATCGATGAGGATCCTGCCACTATCAGGAGTCAAAAATGAAGCAGCAAGACTAGCTAAAGTAGATTTTCCTGATCCGGAACTTCCGACTAGAGCAATGACAGTCCCAGGGTCTGCCTGAAAAGTAATATCTCTCAATACGGGCTGATCTTTCTCATAGGAAAAATCAACATTTTCAAAACTCACGGCACCTTCAATCAAAGGTATAGTTTGGGTTCGTTTTTCGTCATCGTCCTCGGAAGGCCAAGAC
Source organism: Longimicrobiales bacterium (assembly GCA_028822645.1). Classification (GTDB taxonomy): domain Bacteria; phylum Gemmatimonadota; class Gemmatimonadetes; order Longimicrobiales; family Gaopeijiaceae. The sequence continues at coordinate 69,095 of JAPKDG010000002.1, forward strand.
AGAAGATCGGCAGTCCTGTCCAGGCCGGCGAATGCTTCAGTCATTTGAGTTCCTATGTTGGCCATTTGAGCGATAGGAACAACCAAGAATCCCAGAAAAAGAGTAAAAGAAAATAGTTCACCCAATGTCAAAGACTCTAGTAAGATGAGTCTGCCACCGTATCCCATTATCATTACACTCGCTAAGCCAGCTAAGAAGGTACCCAGGCTACTGACTGCGCTAGAAGTGGTCAGAGTTGTCTTGACATTTTCGAATACCCGAAGAACTCCGTCTTCAAAAATCTCTCCTTCTTTTTCTAGTGCGTGGAATCCCTTTATGATACGTATACCACCTAATGACTCTGTCAATCTCCCAGTGACTTCAGCCCGAATTTTCCCTCTTTCGCGAAATGCGGGACGAAGTTTTTGAAAAGCCTTAATTGAAATTACCGCAAAAAGAACCAAAGGAACTAAGGCTAGGACAGTCATCGCCATGTTGATTTGTATGAGAAATCCGAAGGCTATGATTGCGGTGATAATACCTCCGATAAGCTGTACCAATCCTGTTCCGACTAGGTTCCGCACTCCCTCTACGTCGTCCATGATACGAGATACAAGAATTCCAGTTTTAGAATCGTCGAATGTTCGGACTGGAAGCGTAAGTACGTGTTTTTGAACTTGCGCGCGAAGCTTCGCGATCAGATGCTGAGCTTCAACGCTGAGCAGTCGGGTTAGCAGGAAGTTAGTACCTGCCTGGATAGTTATACTAATGGCAAGAAGACCTAGTAGTTTGAATAAAAGGTTAAAATCACTCTGTCCGAGTACCTCATCGATTAGGTATTTCGAAGATGCAGGAAGCACTAAGCCACTGAGTCGGTTCAGAAGGATCAGTATCAGACCTAGGAACAAGAGCTTTCTACGGGGCCATACGATTTCTCTGAAAGCGTTGCGAAAACTTGCGCGAGTAGGCTTTTTATGCTTTTTCATCAGGATCCTAAAATTAACGTTATACCCCAACCTGTCATTCCAATACCTACAAATTTTGCGAAAAACTCTCCTTGGGGCAGAAGGTTTTCAACACTAACAATCAGTGTAAATAGGATCATCCACACAAGGTTCATGAGTCCCAGGAAAAACATCGCTAACATTAGGGCCCAACAACACCCCAAGCAGAATGCACCATGGGATATTCCCATCAAGAGAGCACCACGAGGTCCATTTTTCCATTTGGTGAGGAAGTAGTGAAATGGAGATCTACAGTGTTTTAGACAGGCATTCTTAATAGGTGTCAGTTGGTACAAACCAACACTGATCAGAATCCATGGAGAAGCCCAGGAGTAGAAGTCTTTTCCACTGGTTGATACTCTTGACAACATGGCATCTAACTGGAGGTGTGAGAACATTAGAGTAAGACTGAATCCCGACCAGATTGCCACATAGCCTAGAATAAAGAGAAGCACCCATGTCGGTTTTATTGAACCGACATGGCCTGCTTTCGACAGAGAAGAAAAGCTGACCACCCAGGGGTAAACGGATGGAATCATCATAGCTAACATCATGGCCATCCAAGTCAGGAATTCAATCAGCAATGAAAATAGCTTTAGATAAGAGGTTCATGAGTGAGCCATTTCCCAGATGAATTTACTTATGAGGGCGTGTGTCTTATTCGTGTCGATTGTAATAACACCGTCCGTATAGTTGGTCTCACCATGAGCTACGATTTGTGATGATCCATGAATTTGATTGAACATATTCTCGATCGTTACGGGAACATCTTTTTCGGTTCCAGTCAGGGGTGTGATTGTACTTTCCATCAGGTTGTCTACTTTGATATTCTTAGAATTTCCTTCCTGAAGTATCTCAATGGAGAGTTGTTTTGTTGGGAGTCTTGTTCCTACAAATCTGTTCAGGACTTCCCAGGGTCCGCCAGCTGCCCCGGTAAGAATAGTCTCGAGGGCAAGGAATTGCTCAGGAGAAGCTTTTTTGTCGACTATAATCACTTCTGTCCAGTTTCCAGAAATCATTTTCTTTGGAGAGTCAAAAGCTACAACGCATTGCAGGCCAGATAGATCAACTTCTCCGAAGAATCCGGAATAGATCTGTACTGCCCAGTATCCAATACAGCGGTCATGGGAACAGTTGTTTGAGAAATGGATGTGCCCAGGACATACGCCGAGACAGTTGCAATTTTCAAGGAGGAGTCCTTTGGCCCGCCAGGGAACTGTTTGCGGGTCAGCTCTAGTCATTTTCAGGTGTCCAGATTTCACAAAAAGCAGTGGAATGATGTTTCATGGATTCGTAGCCGGATGTATGTTTTGAGTCCTTACTCTCCGGGTGAGCTTGGCATTCTCATGTGGTCTATTAGTGCTACAACTCTCTCCGGGGGAGCAGGGGTAAGCTGAGATATTGTAGTTGCTACAATTAGATTTAGGAGCATCCCCAATGTACCGATTCCTTCGGGTGAGATTCCAAACCACCAGTGATCTTGGGTATTAAGAGAAGGATTAATGAATTTAAAGTAGATGATATAGCCAGCTGTAAATGTGATTCCTGCGATCATGCCTGACACGGCACCATATCGATTCATTCTTTTTGAGAAAATACCCAAGATGATTGCTGGGAAGAATGAAGCGGCGGCCAGTCCGAAAGCGAATGCGACTACTTCGGCGACAAATCCAGGTGGATTAATTCCAAGATAGCCTGCCACCCCTACGGCCAGCCCAGCACTTACCCGAGCGGCTATTAGTTCTCCTCTCTCGGTGATCTCTGGAAGCAAAGATTTTTTTAGGAGATCATGACTCACTGCTGACGATACTACCATCAGAAGCCCGGCTGCTGTAGACAGAGCAGCGGCTAATGCGCCTGCGGCTACTAAGGCAATCACCCAGTTGGGAAGTCCTGATATTTCAGGATTTGCAAGTACCATAATGTCCGGGTCGATTGTCAATTCGTTGGCTATGGGGTTTCCATTTGCAGTTTGAGCTTCTGGCCCAACAAACTGAATGAGACCATCCTGGTTGTGGTCTTGGAATGATATGAGCCCAGTGGATTCCCAAGTGGTAAACCATTCAGGCATTTCAGAGTAAGATTGTTCAGAAACGGTATTGAGAAGATTAGTGCGAGCGAAGACAGCGATGGCAGGAGCTGTGGTATATAGAATCGCTATAAAAAGAAGAGCCCAGCCGACACTTATTCTGGCATCTTTCACTTTTGGGACTGTGTAGAATCTTATTATCACATGGGGAAGTCCAGCCGTCCCAGCCATGAGGGCTGCCGTTATAAAAAAGATGTCTGTAGTCGATTTCTCTCCAGAAGTGTAGGATGCAAAACCTAATTCCGAATGTAGTCCGTTCAGGCGATCAAGTAAGAACATGCCACTTTCCTGATCAATCCCTCCTAGGCCTATTTGAGGTATCGGATTTCCTGTAATCATAAGAGAAAGGAAGATAGCTGGTACCAGATAGGCGAATATTAGTACACAATATTGTGCGACTTGAGTGTAGGTAATGCCTTTCATCCCGCCGAGGACAGCATAAAAGAAAACGATGCACATACCGATCAAGACACCAGTTTCTATGGGGACTTCCAGGAAGCGTCCGAATACTATGCCCACTCCTCTCATCTGGCCGGCTACATATGTGAAAGAGATAAATATCGCACAAACCACAGCTACAATTCTTGCGGTTTGGGAATAATATCGGTCGCCTACAAAGTCGGGGACTGTGTAGGCACCAAATTTTCTGAGGTAAGGCGCCAGTAACAGAGCGAGTAATACGTACCCTCCGGTCCAGCCCATTAGGTAGACAGATCCGTCGTAACCTCTAAAGGAGATGAGTCCCGCCATAGAAATAAATGAAGCGGCAGACATCCAGTCTGCTGCTGTTGCCATTCCATTTGCTAAGGGGGATACTCCGCCTCCAGCTATGTAGAATTCTTTAGTTGAACTTGCTCGAGACCAAATCGCTATGCCTATATAAAGGGCAAATGAAAACCCCACTAGGACAAATGTCCAAGTTTGAACACTCATGATTCATCCACTTCTAGGACACCGAATTCTTTGTCTAGATTGTTCATGAGAAAGACGTAAACAAAGATCAGAATAACAAAGATGTAGATTGACCCTTGTTGGGCGAACCAGAATCCCAAGGGAAAGCCAGTTCCTGGTATGCGGAATTGGTTAAGGACGTCTACAAACACTATGCCGGTCAGGTATGAACCGATGAACCACACTAAGAGAAGGGCCAGGAGGTATTGGATATTCTTCCGCCAATACTGGGCCCTTTGAATGGTGATTTTGTCTATAGAATGTTGAGTCATTGTGGGCCTAGTTTGGTGAAGGTTTGCCATTGAAGCAAGTTCATGAGGTTATTGTTCGACAGACACGTCAGATTAGTTAAATGTTTTTAAGTATTAATTCTGCGGCCTTGCGTCCAGAGAGTAGGGCGCCTTGGATGGATCCGAATGTAGTGTAATCTCCAATTTGAATCAGGTTGTTGTGACGCAGTTCTAGACCGTTTAGATCTGGAAGGCTGCCAGCAGGGTGCTCGGGGAGTGCAAAGGGAATGAAGTAAGTTCGGAGATGCGACCAATCCTTTATAGAAGGACCGAACCATCCTTGTAGTTGTTCCAGTGCTTTTTTGGGAAAATCGTCAACTTCATTGGCTTTTATCCCAACCCCAGAGACAGACACTAGGTGCATTCCTTCTGGGGAGTAGTCTGGGCAAATATTACTAATCACCGTTAAATGGTTCACTGGTCCGTCATCGTCTCCATTTAGGACTAATAGCGGCTGCTCGGTGGGGGGGTTGTGGGTCGAGAAGTAAGCTGTGGTAGCAGATTTAAATTGGTTGGCAGCGGAGTCATTCAGTCCTGGAGCGGACGGCCCATCCACTGCCAGGACAATCTCTCTCGCTTGTATCGATGATCCCACTTGAGTAATCACCTGATTTTCCAAGATGTCAACGGCTGATGTATTCAGAGTGATACGGTCTCCTAAGTCTTCTGCGAGTAACTCTGGCAGTCGTTGCATACCTTTAGCAGGTAGTGCTGTGTCTCCTGAAGAGAAACAGCGGAAGTAGTAATTAAATAAGCTAGAAGAGGTATGTAACGATCTTTCGAGATAGACTCCTCCCAGGAATGGTCGGAAGAATCCCTCTATGAATTCTTGGGAGAAGCCCAGTGCTCTTAGTTCGTCCTGCGTAGAGTGTTCGGGAGGATCGAAGCATCTTTCAGGAGACGAACTAAGTAGGCGACTCTTTAATTTAGCCATCCTGATTTTGTCGGCCAAAGATCCAACTTTGGCTCTCATGGTTGGAATTAAATCCCAAGGATGCTTGGTAGGATCACTTATCAAATGGAATTGGCTGTCGGCCCAAACTAAGCTTCCTGACTTGAAAGTCTTTAAATCCAGTTTTTCTAAATCAATCTGGTTTTGTAGTTCGCTGTAAGAGGTTAGGAGTACTTGAAAGCCTCTGTCCAGAAGAAAACCATCAATTTCATCTGTCTTGACACGCCCTCCGACGGAAGAAGTGGCTTCTAGTACGTGTACATTGATTCCAGATTGGGATAGTAGCCGAGCACAGGAAAGACCTGCTAGTCCGGCTCCAATTACGAGTACGTCTACTTCAGACGGCAAAGGTATATGTGATGAATCTAAGGAGGGTGACATTGTGATTACAGGAAAGTGTCCTCAGTAGTTTTAGGCATTTGGGTGGATCAATTCTTCTCACTGACTGGAACCTGAATGTTCTTTACCCATTTGTCGTACCAGGCCAGATATCTTTCATGGCGATCCTTCTGATAGGATGGAGGTCGGAGCCCGTGGCCTTGTCCTGGATAAACCACAAGTTCTGTCGGAATTCCAAGCCTGCGGAGTGATTGATAAATTTGTTCTCCATTTTGGATTGGAACGTTCCAATCTTTTTCGCCTCCCATGACCAGGGTAGGAGTAGTTATCCTATCAACTTTATTGAAAGGACTGATAGCTTCCCATGCCTTACGATTATTGCCTTCCCAGGGTAAGCCCAGTTCTTTTTCCCATTGCAGTTGGTAATGGTCATGTCCGTAATTCGCTACATAGAGAAATTCGCTAGCTCCTGTGATCGCACCTGAGAAACGGTCTGTCTGTGTGATCACATGGTCGGTTAGTATTCCTCCATAAGACCAGCCACCTACACCAAGTCTGTCTGGATCTGACCACCCTCGTTCAATTGTATAATCCACTCCAGCTACAACATCTTCGTAATCTCGAACTCCCCACTCTGCCCATAGGTCAGCTGAAAATTCCTGGCCATATCCTGAGGATCCTCGCGGATTTGTTTGCACGACCACATAGCCATTGGCTGCGAAGAGTTGGGCTTCGAAATTAAAAGAATGCCTGTATTGACTTACAGGTCCACCGTGAATCCTTAGAAGTGTGGGATATCGAATTCCTTCTTCAAATCCTATAGGAAAAGTTACGAATCCTTCTATCTCGGTTCCATCTTTTGAGGGAAACCGAACATTCTTGACATCAGCAAGTTCGATGCCATCGAGAAACTTGTCGTTGGTATAGGTAACTCGTTTTACCTCGTTGTTTTCTAAGACATGTATTTCGGGTGGCCTATTAAGGGTGCCGATCAAAGTGGCTATTGTTCCATTTTTTCCTAAAGAGAATTGGCCCACACTTAGAGGGCCTTCAATAAATCGTACAGGAGTACCGCCGTCTACTGAAATTTGGACCAGATGGTCTTCTGATGAATCTTCCATTCGGAAAATGATATATTTTCCGTTTTCCTGGAATTTTGGGGAGCTGATATTTCTATCTATTTCTTTAGTCAGGATAGTAGCATCTCCTCCAGTTGAGGAAACAATGGCCAAGTGGTTAGTAGCATACCAGATGAGATCGGGTTCGGTAACTGATACATATGTGATCCATTCCCCATCGGGGCTCCAGGAAGGCGAGGAATCGGAACCTAGGTTAGAGGTGACTTGCAGAAGAGTTTGGCCTTTATCTGTATTTTTGGAGCTGACTATCCAAATGTCTGTATTTTGATTGCCGTCGGGTTCGGCCGTGCGATTGCTCACAAAAGCGATACGTTGTCCGTCTGGGCTCCAAGTGGCTTGAGATTCGTTATAGTCACCAGAGGTGACTTGTGAGAGGCTCTCAGTTTTTGGGTCAAAGATGTAAAGATGGGTATGTTGATCTCCGGTCAAGTAGCCCTGCCCGTCGCGTTTGAATTGAAGTCGGTCGACGACCCAAGGTGCTTGGGGTGCATTGTCTTTGTCACTACCCCACCCATTTTCAGGGTCTGGGTCCTGTATCGTCAGAAGAAGCCGTGACCCATCTGGAGACCATTGGTAGTCCTGAATCCCTTGTTTTACATTGGTCAACTGTTGCGCTTCACCTCCGCGTCGATCCAGAGTCCAAACCTGGTTACTTTCCCCATTTCTAGCACCTGTGAACGAGAGAAATCGTCCATCAGGGCTCCATTGAGGATTCCCAGAGGATGCTCCTGATACAGTCATTGGTATGGGATCACCACCAGCCGTCTGAATCATCCATATGCGAGTTTCAGAACTTTCATCCTCCAGGCTAGTTTTTGTCAACGTATAGGCGATCCATTCTCCATTAGGGCTCAATGCCGGGGACCCTACTCTTTCGATTTCAAATTGATCGGACGGCTCCAGGTGCTGAGAATCTTGGGCTTCGATTGCGTAGAATTGCCCAGTCACAGCGACAAAAATAAGAATCCCTATCAAGGGTGAGTGTTTAAGGATACTAGGGGTTTTGTCTCTACTGTTTTGGAAAGCTATGTGGAAGTCCATGGATACATCCTGCAGCGGTTAAGGTTTACTCTATTGACGCCATGGGTAGGGGGGCCTCCGCAGGTGCCAATCGGTTTCTTTTTGATAGGCCATTCCAAAATCGAGGGTGGATTGGTCGTTCCAGGCCGAACTCACAATTTGCACTGAAAGAGGTAGCCCATCTTCATCGAATCCGCATGGAATGGCTAGCCCAGGATGTCCTACTAGATTCCCAATGGAATTCAATTTAGGCGTAGCAGAATTGACTTCATTGGGTGGCTCCCATTCTGGCCTAGCGGGTACCGGCCAGCCATTTCTTACCTCGCGTAAAGCCGCTCCGTTGGGCCAGGTAGGAGCAATGACTGCATCGAATTGTGAAACCAACTGATCGGCTTCTCTTTTTATTTGATTACGTATTCGTTGAGCTGTGAGATAGTCGGAAGCTGGCATCATTCTACCAGCCATCCATCCTGCAGCCCGGTCTTCGTTGAATGAGAACATCTCTTTGATACGTCCGCTGTCAAAGAGATCCTTGAAATTGGTACCGCTTTCTACAGTGACGAGCGTTGAAAAGAGCGCACCAGTAGGTCTTTGAGGGAATGAAATATCCTGAAGCTCCACACCCAGTTGTTCAAAGGCGTCAAGAACTTCTTGAAAGGTTTGTTTTGTTGTTTCTGAAGCTGACAATTCAAATTCAGCTCTGCATACTCCAAGTTTCTTGCCTTTCATACTCCCTGGATCCGTTTGAAACTTAAATGTACGCTGTCCAGTGGAGTTGTCTCTAGGATCGAACCCCGATATTTGCTCTAGAATATAACCGCAATCTTCAGCCGACCGGCCGACCGGTCCTATCTTGTCTAGGCTCCAAGATAGAGCCATACATCCAAAGCGGCTGACTCTTCCGAAGGTAGGCCTCAGTCCTGTAGCACCCACCGCAGAAGCGGGATAGACTATTGAGCCTCCTGTTTCTGTGCCGATACCGAATCCTATGAGGCCAGCAACTGCTGCTGAAACAGTTCCACTAGAGGAGCCAAAACTAGTGCGGTCAAGCTTCCAGGGGTTTAGTGCGGTGCTGGTGTTTCCTCCTGCGAATTCACCCATGGCCATCTTGGCCATCAATACTGCTCCAGCCTGTTCTAGCTTGTCGATGGCAGCGGCATTGCGAGTGGGTATCCGATCTTTAAAAATACGAGAGCCCCAAGTTGTACGGATTCCAGTGGTATCTAGTATATCCTTCACACCGTAGGGGATTCCATGTAGGATGCTCTTCCGATTTCCTGAAGCAAGTTCTTTGTCAGCTATTCGCGCACTTTCGATGGCATGGTCCGTAGCGATAGTGATCATGGTGGCAAGTTTGCCATCATGATCTTCGCGAGGTTCGTTTGGAAGATCGAAGGGTGGCACATCGAGTTCTTGTGAACGATCAAGATACAACTTGGTTAATTCAAGAGACGAAAATTCCCGTTTTTCCAAACCTTCTGCTAATTCTCTTATTGAACGAAAATGTATCGGTTCTAACACTCTTATCCTCTCCAAAAAACAGTGGATGGTTGCTCGTCATCGTCTATTGGAAAATCCCTTAGACTGGCCTGGGTACGGATCATATTACTTATCGCACGACGGAGTCGCTCGAATTCTTCTTCTTCTTGGTAGATTCCCCTAGACCCTTGGGAGTCCAAAAGAACTTCGACGGTTTTCGTACTTATTTCACCTGATTCCACCAATTCAGAACAAGCTTGTTGCCACGCTACAGCTAGCGCCACGCTGCCGGTCCCAGCTGCTTTGGTAAATTGTCTTCGATTTAGTTTCATATTGGTTTCCTCAATGTCATGAGTGTAAGTCATGAAGAACACTTCGGTCAACAGATTGACACTTTACGGTTGGATTCTCTATTATCTGAAATTTGGTGAAAACTAACTGGAGGATTAAAGAGGACAATGCGAGTCTTACACATTGAGCCATTCCCCCGATGGATTCGAGACCTGTTTCAAGTGGAGTTTGTCGCGGCAGGGGTAGATGTAGTGTGGGCTGAGGACGTCCCAGAGGATTCTTGGGGAGATTTTGCTGACGATGTTGAAGTTCTTTTGACTTCAAAGCAGCGCATCAGTAAGGAGCTAATGTGTCTGTTTCCTAATCTAAAACTCATACAGGTGCAAGGCAGGGCTCCCTGGGCGGTTGATTGGGAAAAGGCTAGAGAGGTAGGGATTCCGGTGTCGGTATTGCCACATCGCGGGGCGATAGCTGTAGCTGAACAGGCACTGTCTCTGATGCTAGGCTGTTATCGCAGATTAATTGATGGGCATGTTGGAACCAAAGATGGGTCATACCTGCAATTCAATGTCGAACCGATTAGGACTGACGAGCGTAAAATAGCTTTTAATTGGTTGAAATTCACTGACGTTCGTCAGCTGTATGGAAAGACTCTTGGCCTTGTAGGTCTAGGGGACATTGGTATTGAGGTGTCACGTCGAGCGCAGGCCTTCGATATGGAGATTTTATATACCAAGAGGGATGCTCTATTGCCTGAATACGAGCTCCAGGCCAATGTCCGTTATGTGGAACTTGAGGAGCTCTTTCAAGCTAGTGATTTTGTGAGTTTGCATGCACCCCATACCAGCCAAACAGAAAAGATAATAGATGCAAAAGCTCTTAGGTTGATGAAATCTTCGGCGGTGTTGATCAATACTGCCAGGGGTGGGCTTGTCGATGAGGAAGCTCTTGTGTCTGCATTGGAGAACGGGTGTATCGGTGGAGCAGGTTTGGACGCATTCCTTTATGAACCACTGCCCGAAGAACATGCTTTGGTCCATTGTCCGAATGTCCTTTTGTCACCACATGTGGGAGGTGGTACTGGTGGTGGACAGAAAGGTATGATGCGTGATGTAATAGATAATTTAGAGTTGCTGAGGTTAAAGTCGGCACCGAAAGGACTGGTGATCAGATGATTCGAGATCCTTTGTTAGTACTCACCTTCATGCTTGCGATCATCGCTTTTGCGCGAATGTTGGAAGAGCGCGTTGCATTTGTAAAGACGATCACTTCTGCTGTAGTGTGCACTCTTCTAGGCATTCTGTTTGCGAACATTGGTTTGATTGGTCATACCGGACCAGTACATGAAGCTGTGAACACTTATGCTATTCCCTATGCGATCGTTCTCATCATCATGGGCACCGATATGCGTGAATTAAAGAACGCCGGATGGCCGATGATTATTGCGTATGGCGCAGCATGCTTAGGGAGCGTTATAGGAGGAATAATTGGAGGGCTTTCGACAGCTGGGCTTGTTGGCCCTGAAACCTGGAAATTATCGGGCGCATTTGCTGCAGCTTTTATGGGTGGCGGATTGAATTTCGCTGCCATCGGACAGAGCTTGGATATTGATAGCAATATCTTTGCTGCCGCAGCTGTGGCTGATAACATGTCTACAGTTCCGTATATGCTCCTCCAAATATGGCTCGCCACTGCTCTAGCAGGTGTTTTTTTGCGACGGATTGGGTCGAACAAGTCGATCATGAGTGTCGATAATCAAAGTCAAGCAATCAATAGTGGAATTTCTGAGGAAGAGGAGGCTGAGGCCGAGGCAATGAGACGGCGTTGGACTGACACTAAGATCAATGTTTTGGAGCTAGCAGTCCTAGGAGCCCTCCCACTCATGTTTCTGTGGATAGCTCAGCAACTAGTTGGTTATTACCCAGCGATTCCAGAGGTGATCTGGCTGACGACGTTTGCACTGGGAGTATCGTTACTTCCTGCTGTAAGGAATCTTAATGGAGCTGAGGTGCTTTCTTATTTTGCGATGCATATTTTCTTCATACAGCTCGGAGCAGCTTCCGAACTCTCCCAAGTGTTCGCAGCTGGGATTCCTATCATTTCACTTATGATTATCATCATGGCTGTTCATGTGATAGTGAGCTACGGAGTAGCTTGGATTTTCAAGATTGATCTGGCTATAGTGACTATAGCCAGTCAAGCGGCCGTTGGAGGTCCGGGGTCGGCATTGGCTATAAGTCTAGCCATGAAGTGGGGTAAACTGATAGCACCTGGAGTTATAGTGGGAATCTTTGGCTATGCATTGGGTACATATCTGGGAGTGCTTTGTGCTAACGTGGTCAGGGTGCTCTTGGTATGATCAGCAGTTTGCAGAATTCGATGGGAGGCGTAGAGGATCTGGATGTGTTAATCACTGGGGCCAGCCGAGGATTGGGAAGAGGGATTGCATGTTTCCTAGGGCAAGCAGGTGCGCGATTGTGGATAGCCTCTGAAGTAGAAAGCGAACTTGAAACGACTGCTACAATGATTAGGGACAAAGGTGGCCTCGTAAAAGTCAGGGTGACGGATTTGAGTTCCCGATCTCAGAGGTCTGAATTAGCTAAAGAGGTGAAAGCCGGAAGCGATAGGCTCGTTGCTATTATTAATAACGCCGCTGTGCTGAAACGACAGTCACTAGCGGATATCCAAGAAGACTCTTGGGAAGAAACGTTGAAAGTCAACTTGACTGCCCCTGTTTTCCTGACAAGAGATCTAATCTCCGAGCTCTCTGATAGAGGAGGATCAATTATAAACGTGTCTTCTCAAGCCGGCGTCTTGGGCTTTGCTAATCAATCTGCTTACTGCGCATCTAAGTTTGGCATAGAGGCATTCACTCGCTCTTTGGCTTTGGAACTAGTCGGATCAAAAATCAGTGTCAATTCAGTTACTCCAGGTTTAAAAATCAAACCAACTTCGATCACGGAAAAGGACAGATCAATGCTCGACCCAAACATTAGCCAGGCATGGGCTGATCCTGTAAGATTGGGCCCAGCTTTTCACCTCCTTGCTCGCTTGAGAGGCGGTGTTAGTGGATGTCGATTTAACGCTTTCACTTTGGCTGAATATATTGCAGAATACGGTTCGGAATTAACTGTAAAAGAGCTTCATAAGGTTGCGGAGTATGTTTTACCAGGAGATGAAAATGGATGATTTGAATAAAGTTCCTAGTGTTGCAGGGGCTCTTTCTGAACGTGCTAAAATTGCTATAACTAGCCGTTTCAAAAATAAATGCGATAGAGGAAATGTTGAGATTCCCGAAGACCTTGTCGAGAACCTTGCTTCCCATTTGGGTAAAGGAGAGACTCACTATCCTGATCGTCCTGGGATGCTGGAATTGCGGAAGTGTATAGGAAGAGAGTTGGGCAGTTATTTAGATGATCCTCGTGATCAGAATGAGGTATTGGTTACGGCCAGTGAAGGTGAAGCCGTGTTTGTGACTATGCTAGGTCTGGATTTAGTGCCGGAAGGTGGAGTTGTGACACAAAAGGGCCTGCGCCATCAGGCACTGTTTGATTGGATGGATATAAGAGTCTATGGACCTGAAGATACCAGCATACCTGTTTCTTACTGGGAGCTAGATAGTGGCTCAGGAGAAGAGTGGTTCAGAGGGAATACTGGCACTAAGATTTGTGCCCTTGGTGACGCCCTTTATGGAGAACGATCTGAAATATTGAAGTTGGCCTCTGACACAATTATTGTGGGCTCTTTATCCAGCCTGTTGGGAGTGCATGGTTTTGATTTAGGGTTTGTTTCTGCTGAATCCTCTCTTTTGAAGAGAGTGACTTCCTGGAAGCAGGCCTCTTCAATCTGTGCCCCCTCACCTTCTCAGAGAGTGGCACTTTGGACATTGGGGGAAAGGTCATGAGTTCAACAAGAAAGGATAACTCTGGAAGCATGGGAAAAAAGGCTGGACGTGGAGCTGTTGAATCTGGAGAGAAAGCTACCTCTCTCCGTTATAAAATGATGGATCTGGCTAAGACCAAGAAGGATGTGATTTCATTAGG
>JAPKDG010000020.1 GCA_028822645.1 Longimicrobiales bacterium
GGCCTTTTTAGCCCCGAGGAGCGCGTTGATCTTATTAGGGAGTGTTTTTCTGGTCAAGAGAGAGTCCAGGTAGTTTTGTTCGATGGTTTATTAGTTGATTTAGCAATGGAATTGCACACGCCTGTGATCATTAGGGGCCTGAGGGCAGTATCGGATTTTGAGTATGAGTTTCAGATGGCTCAAATGAACCACCAACTACGAACTGAAATCGAAACAATTTTCTTGGCACCTGACCAAAAATACTCCTTCTTATCTTCTACACTAGTAAGAGAAGTGGCAGCTTTGGGCGGTGATGTTTCTGACTTTGTTTCACCATCTGTTCTAAAAAATATGTCAAAAAATCTATGAATTCAGAAGGATTTTACAGGTGAATTTTCAGGTCAATAGGTTGCGACAAGACGCTGTAGTTGTTGTTGGAGATAAACTGATTGTCGGTAATAGTGGGACACTTCGTGGGCAGCTATTGAGCGAGATTGAAGGAGGGGTGACCAATATCACTATCGATTTCTCTAATACTACATCCGTGGATTCCTCTGGATTGGAAACTCTAATTTATCTTTCAACGAGAATTCATGATTTGGGAGGCAGGGTTACTTTACTGAATGTCGATTTAGGCCTTCGATCTTTGATGGAACTTACAGAGTTGGATGTTCTGTTTGTTTTCGAGGAGCAATGATTTGTTCGAGATACAATTCCTCGATGATAAGAGATGTGTAATACGTGTTGCTATGAGTGTAGAAATGGCTGTCTTCTTCCTGCTCCCGCATTAACTCATAGAGGGGTCAACAGACAGACTCATGCGTGCTAAAAAATCCCTCGGGCAAAATTTCCTTTTGGATCCCAATCTGCAACGTGCCATCGTACGAGTCCCAGACATCAGAAAATCAGATATAGTTCTTGAGATAGGTCCAGGGACTGGAGCGCTGACTAATCATCTACTTGGTCAATCCCAGCGCTTAATACTTGTAGAGTTGGATGATGAATTAGTCAAATCTTTACGCATCCTCTCCCGAAATAGAGAGGATGTAGAGGTGATCCATGAAGATTTTCTCCAGCTGGATCTACTTCAATTGGTGGATGATTTTTCAAAGTTAGTGGTTGTTGGTAATATCCCCTACAACATTACTGCTCCGATAATATTCAAACTAATGAATCATCCTAGGCCTCGAGAAATCGTTCTGATGGTACAGAAAGAAGTTGCCAACAGACTGATTGCTGAAGTTGGGACTTCAGAATATGGAGCCCTATCCGTGGGACTTCGTGCTGTGGCAGAGGTTGAAAAAGTATTTAATGTCTCAAGGAGAGCATTTAGCCCCGTGCCGAGAGTAGATTCTGCTCTGGTAAGGATTCGGCCGTTTCATCCTCCTCCCATGTCTCCAAAAGACGAAAAATTCTTAAGGATAGTCACTCGTTCAGCTTTTCAGTGGAGGAGAAAGCAAATGCAGAAGATTCTAAGAGATCACCACGACCTCAAGCTTCCGAGGATTGCTATAGAAGAGATATTTAAAAATACGGATTGGGACTTGAGTAGAAGGCCTGAAACTTTCACGCCGGATGACTTTATCCGACTGGCCTTTATGATCCAGAAGTTCTTACCTTGTTTGATGCTAATTTGCAGTTAAGTGTTCGCTCGTCTAGTATTGTGAAGTATTTCACAAGTAAATTAATTAAGCTTGAGATTGGTAGTGAATGCCTAATAAAAAGAAAATTGCCGAATCAGCTATTAGTCGGCTATCGGTTTACCTCCGTATCCTTGAAGACACTGTGGCCGCGGGAGAAAGTACAGTTTCCAGTCAAGCTATGGCCTCTCAGAGTGGAACGACCGCAGCACAAGTGCGGAAGGATTTATCTTTGTTCGGCTCCTTTGGAAGGCGAGGCCTGGGGTATTCTCCCTCTGACTTAGTATCACGGATCCGGCGGATCTTAGGGTTACATCGGAGATGGAAAATAGCTGTAATCGGACTGGGCCGGGTCGGATCAGCCTTGGTAGAGCATAGGGGATTTTTTGATAGAGGTTTTGACATAGTGGCCCTATTTGATACTTCTGAATTTAAGGTGGGTAGTAATTTACATGGTTTGCAAGTTCATCATATCGATGAAATCAGCAGAGTTGTCCATGATAAAAAGATAGAAGTTGCGGTTTTAACCGTTCCAGTGGAAGCAGTGCCGGATATCATAGACTTGATTCGGGACTCCGGTATCAAGGGGGTTCTCAACTGGACTCCTGCGAGACTTACGCTACCTGATACTATTGAAGTAAAGAATGTGAATATGGTTATGGAACTGGAGGCACTATCTTTCAAGCTGAGTCAAAGAGAATAGATTTATAGGATCATTAAGTTCCACGGTTTGACTGAAACCAATCGGGCGAGGGTCATTTTCCCATGAATTGGCAGCTTTAGTTTCTTTGATTTAGAATCGTTCCCATATAGTCGCGACGAGGAGTGAATGCAAGATAAAACCAGAGAACCAGTAATTATAAAAGGCTGCCGAACACCCATAGGTAAATTCTTAGGAGGACTTTCTTCCCTGTCCGCCTCTGATTTGGGAGCTCTCGTAGTCAAAGATCTTTTGGAAAAGACCGGAGTCGACCCAAAGGACGTTGATGAGGTAATCATGGGTAATGTTATAGGAACAGGGGTTGGACAAGCTCCAGCTCGTCAAGCGTCCATCAAGGGTGGGATTCCTGAAAGTGTACCGGCTTTGACTATCAATAAAGTCTGCGGATCAGGCCTGAAGGCGGTTATGTTAGCCGCACAGGCAATCAGAGCAGGTGATGCGAGCGTAGTTTTAGCAGGTGGTATGGAGTCGATGTCGAATGCTCCATTTTATCTCCGCGGGATGAGAGCTGGAGTGAAGTTTGGAAACCAGAAAATGGAGGACGCTTTAGTTTCAGATGGCCTGTGGTGTGCATTCGGCCATTGTCACATGGGAACACATGCGGAATATACTGCAAGAAAAGGAGATATTAGTAGGCAGGAAGCTGATGAATTTTCTCTCAGATCCCACAAGCTAGCGACTCTGGCAATGAGTCAGGGAAAATTCGAAGATGAAATTATTCCAGTAGTTTGTCAAAAGGATCGTCAGGAAATTGTCGTTGGTGCTGATGAGGGGCCTCGAAAAGATACTTCTATCAGCACCTTAGAGAAGTTGAGGCCTGCCTTTCCAGATGCAGCAAGCGAATCTCTGGGAGGATTGACCGTTACTGCTGGCAATGCGGCAGGTTTAAATGATGGAGCGGCTGGCCTTCTCGTGACTTCTAGAGAATTTGCTGAGGTGCATGGATTGGATATAGAGGCCAAGATTACGGAATATGTTGCGAGTGGCTTGGATCCCCGGGACCTATTCTTTGCTCCTGTGAAAGCTGTAACCGAAATGATGTATAAAGAAAAAAAGAAAATTTCTGATTATGGACTTGTCGAGCTCAATGAAGCATTCGCAGTCCAGGCCTTGGCCGATATTAGAGGTTTGAAATTAAATTTGGATATAGTGAACGTATACGGAGGCGCAATAGCCCTGGGTCATCCGATAGGTGCTTCGGGAGCTCGTATCTTGGTAACCCTATTGAGTGCTATGAAGGATAAAGATGTGGGAACCGGCCTGGCGACTCTTTGCCTGGGGGGCGGCAACGCTGTGGCTCTTTCTCTCGAAAAAATCTAAGACACTTTATCTAGGAAAAATAATGGCAATAAAGGTTGCGGTGATTGGAGCAGGGGCCATGGGGGGTGGGATTACTCAGACTTGTGCCCAAAATCATATAAGGGTTTCGATCTCAGACGTGTCTAGGGAAGCTGTGATCGGGACAATGGATAAAATCTCGAGAAATTTGGACCGTCAGGTTCACAAGAAAATTATAGATGCTGATGCAAGAGCTCGAATTCTCTCTTATATCAATCCAGCGGATACTCTTGAACAGGCAATCCATGGCTCGGATATAATTATAGAGGCTATTCCTGAAAAAAGTGAATTTAAATTGGAGTTGTTTGGAAGGTTAGGCTCTATGACTGATCCCGGTGTTGTTTTAGCCAGTAACACTTCTTCTATATCTATCACTGCGTTGGGAGCTGAATCTGGAGATCCTGGAAGAGTTGTTGGCATGCACTTCATGAATCCAGTGCCCGTGATGAGGCTGGTTGAGGTTGTCCGTGGCCTGGAGACCAGTGATGACACTGTGCAAAATGTTATGGAATTTTCTACGGAACTAGGAAAAACTCCAATTTTAGTGAATGATTCTCCTGGTTTCGTATCAAATCGCGTGTTAGCACCAATGATTAATGAGGCAGCTTTTGTACTTATGGAAGGAGTGGCTGATCTTCAAGCTATTGATCAAGTGATGACTTTGGGTATGAATCATCCTATAGGTCCCTTGGCCTTAGCAGACCTTATAGGTATAGATGTACTATTGAGTATTTTGGAAGTTTTGCATAAAGAACTAGGTGAAGATCGTTATAGGCCGTGTCCTTTACTTCGAAAGTATGTCGCTGCTGGCTGGCTTGGCAGAAAAACAGGCAAGGGTTTCTATGAATATCCAGAATAATCAACCAGGTCCGTTTATTTGACCTAACGAGGGCAGTCTTCTTTATAAATGAAGGCATGAAAGAGTTGCTAGACAGGGGGGGTGGTTCACGTGGATGACCACGCTGGAATCAGCTAGCCTTTGGTGTAATTCCAAAGGTTCTAATTTTGCTTATTTCAATTGTGAGGTATCGGGGATATGAGTTATCTAGAGTTTGCTGATCCTGAAATTTTTAATTTGACTGAAAAGGAAATTGAGCGTCAGGGTAGTCAGCTGGAACTTATTGCTAGTGAGAACGTGGCATCACAGGCGGTCCTAGAGGCGATGGGGACAGTCCATGTCAATAAATATGCAGAAGGATTGCCCGGTGCACGCTATTATGGAGGCTGTGAGAATGTCGATGAAATTGAGGACTTGGCTAGGACAAGACTGACTGGCTTGTTTGAGGCTGAACATGCGAATGTTCAGCCTCACTCAGGAGCACAAGCTAACTTGGCGGCTTATTTTACCTTCGTTGATCCTGGAGATACTATCTTAGGCATGGATCTGAACCACGGAGGGCACCTGACCCATGGTTCAAGAGTCAATTTCAGCGGCAAATTCTACAAAGCACAAAAATATCAAGTCAGAGAATCTGATGGTTTGATCGACTATGATCACCTGCATCGTCAGGCTTCAAAATTTCGACCCAAGATGATAATTGCAGGAGCCAGTGCTTACCCTAGGGTCATAGATTTTGTCAAATTTAGAGAGATTGCTGACGAAGTTGGAGCTTACCTTATGGTGGATATGGCTCATATAGCTGGGCTAGTTGCAGCTGGATTGCATCCAAGTCCAGTGGGGATTGCTGACGTAGTCACAGCTACGACCCATAAGACCTTGAGAGGGCCCAGGGGAGGTTTGATCCTCTGTAAATCTGAATACGCTAGAGATATAGACAAGTCTGTATTTCCTGGAATCCAAGGAGGTCCTTTGATGAACATTATAGCAGCTAAAGCAGTGGCATTTAAGGAGGCTCAAGCACCTGGCTTCAGGGATTATCAAACTCAAGTAATCGAGAACGCAAAAACTCTTGCTGAGGGTTTACTGGCAGAGGGAATATTTCTAGTAAGTGGTGGAACGGATAACCATTTACTCCTTGTTGACCTAAGGAAGAGTCACCCTGAGTTAACTGGACAAGAAGCGGAAAGAGCACTAGAAAAAGCAGGTATTACCGTCAATAAAAATACCGTCCCTGGAGAGACTCGTTCTCCATTTGTGACTTCGGGACTGCGTATAGGTACTCCTGCAGTCACTACAAGAGGATTGAAAGCAGAGGACATGAAGCAGATAACTAATTGGATAGTGTCGGCTTTATCAAACCCCAGTAGTCCAAAGCAACTTGATTCCATACGGAATGAAGTTGAGGAGCTCTGTAGCAGTTTTCCGTACGCTTCTAAGTTCTCTTTGACCACTTAGTAATTGGAGAATGCAATCTAGCGTAAGATAGAAATTGGAGACAGATTTGCACATGGCAAAACTTCAATTTACAGATGAGATCATGGATCACTTAAAGGAGTGCTACCCGCAATTCCACGGGGAAGCTTATGTATTTCTATTGTATGCATTTGAGGGGTTCCTAGAAGAGCTTGGGGAAAATCGCCACTTGAAAGGTAGTGAATTGGCCCATGGGGTTCGCCAGTTGGCTCTGAAAAAATTTGGACCCATGGCCAAGACCGTATTAGAACACTGGGGAATAAACAAGACTGAGGATCTAGGGGACATTGTATATGCCCTTATTGACTGTGGTATCTTGGTTCAAGAATCTGGAGATTGTAAGGAAGATTTTTGCGATGTGTTTGATTTTGAAGAAGTATTTGAAAGGAATTATCCGTGGAATCCGGGGTTCTAGTAACCTTGGGTGTGCAATTCAACTGTGTGGAGGGGTAGAATATGTCTAAAGAAAGTGAATTTGTCGAATGCCTAAAGTGTAAAGAAGGTGTCTTGTTGCCTCTTTCTGACTATGGTCGTGATGGAGCTGAAATTCGTTATAAAGCCTGGGCTTGTTCTAATCCTGAGTGTGGCTTCAACCTCAGGATCGACAATGGTGAAATTTCTTTGGGCCGAGATATCGGTCAGAGCTATAAGTAAGCTTATATTATCGTGCTGACTTGCTATTCTGTTTGGACGGCAGGACGGTAGGTTGACCCCCTGTGTGCCACTGAGGCCTTTTGGAAAATCAGTCGTTTGGGCTCCCACTGGAACAGAAGCTTCAGCCTTTGATAGGCATTCCGTCGTAGAAATGGGAATTCCAGAAAGAAGTTTAATGGAAAATGCTGGTCGGTCTGCAGCACAAATTCTGGAAAAAATATTTCCCAAAGGCGAAGTGATAGTAGTAGTGGGTTCTGGGAAGAATGGAGGGGATGGTATTGTTCTAGGTAGGACCCTTAAGGCTTGGGGAAGAAAAGTCAGAATGGTCACTGTGGGCAAACGTCCAGCCCACAGTGAATTAATTAATGGCTGGCCTATGAACACAGATAGTACGGAATCGTTCTTCGACAATTCATCCGTGATAGTAGATGCTATTTTGGGTACTGGCATGACGGGAAAGTTACGAAAAGAGCAAGCTAAAATTATTCGATCTATCAACCGTTCTGAGCGCCCAGTTCTTTCGCTTGATGTACCTTCAGGTCTTGATAGTGACACCGGGAGATCA
This sequence comes from Longimicrobiales bacterium, assembly GCA_028822645.1. Classification (GTDB taxonomy): domain Bacteria; phylum Gemmatimonadota; class Gemmatimonadetes; order Longimicrobiales; family Gaopeijiaceae. The sequence goes on from JAPKDG010000020.1 coordinate 7,212, forward strand.
TTAGGAGAAGTGATTTCGGCTGATGTCACAGTCGCGTTTGGATGGCCGAAACTAGGGACTATTCTTCAAGGTGGGAGAGCTCAGTCAGGTCGTTTGATCGCTATTGAAATAGGATTTCCCCCTTCTAGTATGGCGTCTTTTGGTGCAGAGATAGTTACACCCGAATGGGCTTTAAGAGCAAAGCCTATACGTAAATTTGACAGTCACAAAAACAGTGTTGGATCCCTACTTGTAGTAGCTGGAATGGCCGGGATGGTGGGTGCAGCGTTGTTGTCGGCACAAGCTGCTTTGAGGGGTGGCATAGGACAGCTCAGGATTGTTTCAGACGAATGTAATAGAAACATTATACAGAGAACTGTTCCAGAAGCTATTTTTGTGCCTTCTTCTGACTATGACGAAATAAAAGTTGCCGTTAGTAAATCGGATGCTTTGGCTATAGGACCAGGTCTGGGCTGCTCTGATCAATCAGGAGAGTTATTGAAAATGTTGTGTGAATGTGAAGGTGGTTTGCCGGTTGTCCTTGATGCAGACGGACTGAATATGGCTACGAATGGAAACGGTCCGCAGATTCGAGATTGGACTCTTAAAAGAAATGTTTTACTGACTCCGCACTTGGGTGAAATGACTCGCCTTTCAGGTCTTTTGCCGGAATCTATTGAGTCGGATAGACTTGGAGTGACTAAGGCATTTGCTAACAAAACTGGAGCCACAGTGCTGTTTAAAGGTCTGCCGTCAGTGGTTGTTCCACCTACGGGCACTACTTTGGTCGATAGTATGGCGAGTTCTGATCTTGCTTCAGCGGGTATGGGGGACCTGTTGACTGGTTTTATCGGAGCGCTTCTGGCACAAAAATTGCCACCTGATATTGCTGGAGCTTTGGGCCTATATATGGTTGGACGAGCTGCTACAAGAACTGAGTTGGGTCCCAGTTTGATCTCGACGGACATACTTCCAGAATTACCAGAAGTCTGGAAAGAACAAGGACATGGAGAAAGTGATTTGGGCCTGCCTTTCGTCATTTTTGATCAGGATGCTCCCAAATGAAAAGTAGAGATTCAGTTCTAAGAGGGAATAATTCAAACCGAGAGAGTACAGGGTCAGAATCGGATTTGATAGCGAGAATGCTCACGGGTATGGAAGGATTGGATGCACGCATTCTTTTAGGTGCGGGGGATGATGCGGCTGTGTTTAAAAATAAACAGACTGCAGTCAGTACGGACTTGACTATAGAAGATATCCATTTTCGTCGCGATTGGATTGACTTGCATGAGGTTGGTTTCAGGGCAGTGATGTCCGCCATAAGTGACCTTGCAGCTATGGCCGCAGATCCATTTGGAGTCCTGATTTCCTTGGCACTTCCGCAGAAAGAATCCCGGGAGATTTTAGAGGGGCTGACTACTGGTATTCAAGAAGCTGTAAGAAAAGTTGGAGCATCTTTGATCGGAGGAGACTTGAGTAGCTCTCCAGGACCGATAGTGATAGATGTCACTGTTCTAGGCGAGATAAAAGACTTGGTCACTCGGACAGGTATTTCCAAGGGGGATGAAATTTGGGTTACTGGTGTGTTAGGAGGAGCGGCAGGAGCCGTGAAGATTTGGCTGTCTGGTGGAAATCCCAGCATGGATTTGAGAAATGCTTTTACGCGAACTCCGTCTCGAGTTTCAGAGGCTCGTTGGCTGGTAGAAAATGCAGGGATTAGGACGATGATAGATATATCTGATGGCCTCCTAAGAGATGTTAACCACTTGGCTGACGCTTCTGACGTGCGCATTGTGATTGAGTCGAATGAAATACCTATACACCCAGGTCTTGATTCTGATATTGCCTTGAGTCTTGGGATGTCTGGGGGTGAAGACTATGAGTTGTGTCTGGTTTGTGAGAAGGGGATTTTGAATCCATTGGTGAATGTTTTTGAAGAAAAATTCGGTGTGCGACTAACTAGAGTAGGTTATGTTGAAGAAGGTTCTGGAATCGAGATAAAAGGGAGCTACACAGGGTCGTCAAACGGCATCTTGGGGTTTGACCATTTCTTAATCTAGGAGCATTAGTGCTTAGGTCTGCTTGGGTATTAGTTGCGAGTTTTTTCGTCACCCTGGGTTACGCCATAAAGCTTAGCGCTCTGTTGAGTTTCGGGAAGGCGGACCCTCTATGTGGTCGTTGTGATTCCGTAGCTCGGAAATGGTCTCGGTCTATCCTGGGAATAGCTGGCGTTTCAGTAGTTATTGAGGGTACGGAAAACCTGGACTCATCGGTTTCATGTATTGTGGTGGCCAATCACGAGTCATGGTTTGATGTGTGGGCACTGATGGCGTGTTTGCCGATCAATGGTAAATTTGTTGCCAAATATGAACTGACAGCTATTCCTCTGTTCGGTTCTTTTCTCCGAGATTGTGGACATGTTGCTATCGATAGAATGAATAGAGACACTGCTGTCCGATCTATGCGGACGATAGTTGAAAGAATGAATAAGAAAATTCTGCAGGTAATAATTTTTGCTGAAGGAACGAGATCTGCGGACGGTGAACTTCAACCCTTCAAGAAGGGCCCTTTCGTTCTGGCCATAGAGGCCGGCGTTCCGGTTGTGCCTGTATCCATTATTGGGAGCAGAGAAATTATGCCGAAAGGATCTTTCTTGATCAGCAGGGGTGAGATTACTGTAAGGGTGGGAGAACCTATTTCAGTTGTTGGGCTGGTGTATGAAGACAGGGATCATTTGAGAGAAATCGCTCAGGCCGCAGTGGCTGAGTTGAAGGGAAGACAAAAGGTCTAGTTTTCAGTTGTCGAGAGATAGTTAAATTATTCATACTATAATAATGCTTTAACTTATGGAGGGAATTGAAATTGCCGTTGATCGAAGATGTTAAGGGAAGAGAGATCCTTGATTCGAGGGGGAACCCTACTGTTGAAGTAGAAGTGACAGTTGAAACTGGTCAGAAGGGACGTGCTTCCGTCCCCAGTGGAGCTTCTACTGGGCAATACGAAGCCGTTGAGAAGAGAGATAAGGATCCCGACAGATATGACGGCAAAGGTGTCCTCGAAGTTGTAAAATCTGTTAACGGTGAAATCCGCGATGCTATCAATGGTTTGGAAATTGTAAACCAAGCTGAACTAGACGGTATCATGATCGACTTGGACGGCACTTCAAACAAAGCTCGATTGGGGGCAAATGGTATATTGGGAGTGTCAATCGCTCTGGCCAGAGCGGCAGCAGCGAGTATGAACCTGCCACTATATCGTTACCTGAGTGAAACCAACCCAACGGGCCTCCCGGTACCTATGATGAATATATTGAATGGCGGTATGCATTCATCTAATAATGTTGACATACAGGAATTTATGGTCATGCCGGTGGGATTTGACTCTTTCTCCGAGGGATTGCGTTCTGGGGTGGAGATTTTTCATGAACTCAGGAAAATTCTTTCAGAGTTGGGCCTTAACACTTCTGTGGGTGACGAAGGTGGTTTTGCACCAGATTTGGCTAGCAATGAGGAAGCGATAGAGTTGGTGATTCGGGCGATTGAAAGAGCTGGATTTGAACCTGGCAAAGATGTTGTGATAGCACTAGATATAGCTGCGACAGAATGGTTGGAAGAAGAGGAGTACGTGTTTCGTTGGTCTTCTGGAAACAGATTGAATTCTCTGGATATGGTTGATCATTGGAGCCAGTGGATAGAGAAATATCCCATTAGATCCTTAGAGGACCCTTTGGATGAAAATGATTGGCTCGGCTGGAAAAATCTTACCGCAGCAGTGGCGAGTGATGTACAGCTTGTTGGGGATGATATCTTTGTGACTAATGTCGAGAAACTAGCTCGAGGTGTCAGTGAAACTGTAGCTAACAGTATCTTAATCAAAGCGAATCAGATAGGGACCCTAACAGAAACTTTGAACACGATAAGATTGGCTAGGGAGTCTGGATATCGATCTGTGATCTCTCACAGATCTGGAGAGACAGAAGATACCTTTATCGCTGATCTTGCTGTTGCCACAGGAGTAAGACAAATAAAGACCGGAAGTGCAAGCAGGACCGATAGAGTGGCAAAATATAATCAGTTATTAAGGATTGAAGAATCCCTGGGCTCCAGCGCGGTTTACCCTGGTAGAGATCTTTGGCCCTAATGAAAAAATTAATTGTGTGGGTGTTGCTAGCGTTTTCCATATATATTGCAGTTTTTGGTGGAGAATATAGCGTCCTTGAAGTCAGAAGGGTTCGACAGGAACAAAGCAGATTGGTGCAGCAGCTAAATGACTTAAAGCAAGAGAACGACTCTCTTAAAATCCATGTAGAGGAGGTGGAATTCGATTCTGCCAGAATAGAATATTTGGCTCGTACAAGGTATGGCATGATCCGAGAAGGAGAGACCGTGTACATAATTGCTGCACCAAAAGATTCTGTGAACAATTTTTAGAATCATTAAGCATGTTGGTGATAAGCTCGTGCATTTATTTTAGCAAGGGTTTTAGGCAAGTAGAAGTTTGCCTTGACACCTAGGGGTACTCTTTTGAGGTTTGGAGAGTTCAAGGAAAAGGGCGGAGTAGCTCAGTTGGTTAGAGCAGCGGAATCATAATCCGAAGGTCGGGGGTTCAAATCCCTCCTCCGCTATTATCCTTCTCCTGTAGGTCAAGGAAGGTTTAGGGGACTTTCCTGGCGAAAAGAGCGGCTCCTGATTATCTCAAATGTTCATTATGGCATCGATTACCTTATGGGTTTAAATGGCTTGTGAGTCACTTACGAAGAGAAAGGCCTGGACATGTGTACTTTGCTGGTCCTCCATTGCTGATTGCTCATCGAGGTGGAGCGAAAATGGCACCTGAGAATACCATGGAAGCGTTTCGTGCGGCCGTGGAGACTTGGGGTGCTGATATTTTGGAAACAGATGCTCGTCTCACCCGGGATGGCAGGGTCGTGCTCATCCATGACGCTACCGCAGATCGGACTTGTGACAGATCGGGTGTGATAAATCAAATGAAATGGTCTGAGGTCAATGAACTCGATGCGGGTTATAACTTTAGAAACCTCAAGAATCAAAGCAGTTTCCGAGGGAGAGGGGCTAGAGTCCCTCTCCTAGAGGAAGTTCTAGAGACATTCCCCGGTATGAGAATAAATGTAGAAGCAAAATGTCCCGAAGTAGCAGGACCTTTGGTCACAGTTATTAGGAGACAAAATGCTGAAAACAGGGTTCTTTTGGCTGCGAAGATAGAGTCTGATCGAAAACAAATTGATTCTTATAGTGGTCCCTGGGGGGCTTCAAGGCGAGAGATAGCTCGTTTTTGGGCTACGAGGCATTTGGGGTTGTTGAACTATTTCCACCCAACATTCGATGCCTTGCAGGTGCCCGAGTTCTGGAATGGCATAAGGGTCGTTACACCTGATTTCGTCAGGGATGCACATAGCTTCAATATTCCAGTCCATGTGTGGATTGTTGATCGAGCGGAAGATATCAGAAGACTCCTTTCTTGGGGTGTTGATGGGATACAATCAGATCGCTTGGATGTTCTTTCCAGTGTCCTTAAAGATATGGTTGACAATAAATACTCTCATGTCATCTGAACTTAACCGCAAGTTCAGTGACCACCTGAAGGAAAAAGAGTTTTTCTCTAAAACTGACGGTATACTAGTAGGTGTTTCTGGAGGTCTTGACTCTTTAGCCCTACTGCATCTCCTCCATTTTGGCCCTGTCTTCAAAGGTTTGAAGTTAGTAGTGGGTCACTTCGACCATGGCATGAGACAGCGGAGTAATCGTGATGCTCTATGGGTTAGAGGTCTAGCTAAATCTTGGGGGATTGACTGTGAGATTGGACAAGCCAACACCAGTCTGTCCAGTGAAAATGATGCGAGGAAGGCTCGGTATAGGTTTTTTGAAAAAACCAGGATCTCTTGGGGATTAAAATGGGTGCTTACAGCTCATCACGCTGATGATCAAGCTGAGACGGTTTTATTCAGAATACTACGTGGGACAGGTCTGTTGGGACTGAAAGGTATACCAGAATCTAGATCACCTGGAATAATACGCCCCTTGCTTCCCTTCTGTAGAAGTGAATTGGAGAGCTATGCGGAGGAGGTAGGAATTCAGTCGCTACAGGACCCTACGAATTTGGATACAAGATTTGCTCGAAATGCACTTCGTAACGAAATTTTGCCGCGAATTGAGGAGACTGTGGCAGCAAACGCACGTTCTTCTCTAGTCCAACTCGGCCAGATTGCTCATGAGAGCCAGAATGCTTGGAACTCAGTACTTCGAAATGTTTATGACGACCTGATATTGAGTAGCAATATAGATAGGATTGTTCTAGACAGAGGTGTGTTCCTGTCCTTTAATGACAGCGCGTGCGCAATCATATTAAGAGATCTGGCCAGGCAACGGCTCGATTCCAGTCTGACTGAAGCTGCCACGCGTGCTGCACTGGCTTTTGCTAGAACTTCCCAAAGTGGCTGTAGCTTCCAGTTGGGGAGCTCGGTCTGGCTGCATCGGTCGTTTGATCGATTCTTTTTTGGAGGAATAAAAGAAGACCAAGCCGATCAGTCATTTGAGATAAAAATGCCAGGAATTGGCATGTCTAATCTGAAGCTAGGAGGAAAAAAGTGGCATGCTTCCTGGTCGACGGAGATTGTCTTGCAAGAACCTTTGTGTGAGAATTTTTCGTTGGAAGATCTTGTATTTCCATTGCAGATTAGAAGTTGGGAGCCTGGAGATAGAATGAGGCACTCCTATGGCTCGAAGAAACTAAAAAAAATTTTCAGTGAAAAGAGGGTTTCGCTCGAGAAGCGTTTGCAGACACCTATAGTAGTCGATGCTATGGGAAGAACAATATGGGTTCCAGGAGTTTCCAGAACTTCTTTGTTTGTTGTGGGTAAAGAGACTGGAAGATTTTCTATCTCTGTTTCCAACTCGGACGAGGAAGAAGATCTAGTGGTCTTTTGAAATTTGTTGTACCGATCTAAGTTTTATAAGGAACAATAGCAACTTCCTTATTCTGGGATATATAGCGAACTTGTGTTGATGACAATAACAATTCAAATGGTTTCTTAAACAAATATGACGGGAAAAAATCAAGCACCGAAAGCTACCGAGAATTCACCGATGAGTAGGTTGTCTAAAAATGGTGCCCTCGTTGGCATTTTACTCATTGTACTTTTACTGTCAAGCCAATTCTTCAATGGCCAGGAGAACGGGGTAGCCGAGTTCACTTACACTGAGTTCAGGAATCAGTTAGAGAGAGATAATATTCTGGAAGTGGAAGTTATAGAAGGCAAGAAAATAGTAGGTGAATTGAGGGTCCCTTACGTTTCTAATGGTGAGGATTTCCAAGACTTCACGACAATGCTTCCCGGTGAAATGAGTGCTACGCTATTGGCTGAATTGGAACAGCAAAATGTTGTAATCTCAGGGAAAGAGGAAGTCCAAACATGGGGATCGATCCTCTTGGGTTTTCTACCCTGGTTGCTTTTCCTGGCCTTTTGGATCTGGATATTTAGGACCATGCAGGCTGGCGGAAACAAGGCTTTCCAATTCGGAAAGTCGAAAGCCAAGCTGATTTCTCCTGATACTCCCAAGGTTACATTTGCCGATGTCGCAGGGGCAGATGAAGCAAAGACTGAACTTCAGGAGATCATCGAATTCCTCCGAGCTCCTGAGAAATTTGCCAAGTTAGGTGGACGACTTCCCAAGGGAGTGTTATTAGTCGGTCCCCCAGGGACAGGAAAAACACTATTAGCTCGTGCCGTTGCTGGTGAAGCAGAGCGCCCATTCTTCCAGATGTCTGGGTCTGATTTTGTCGAAATGTTTGTAGGTGTGGGTGCCTCCCGGGTAAGAGATCTCTTTGAGCAAGGTGCAGCCAATGCTCCTTGTATCATGTTTATTGATGAAATTGATGCTGTGGGAAGGCACAGAGGTGCCGGGTTAGGTGGGGGGCATGATGAACGAGAACAAACTCTCAATGCATTGTTAGTGCAAATGGATGGTTTTGAGACGAATGCCGGCGTGATCTTGCTAGCGGCTACAAATCGACCAGATGTACTGGACCCAGCGCTCCTGAGGCCTGGCCGCTTTGATAGACAGGTTGTAGTGGACCCTCCGGACCTGAGGGGCAGAGAAGGCATTCTCGGAGTGCACGCAAGAAAGCTTCCTCTAGATACTGATGTAGACCTAAAGACGGTAGCTAAAGGAACTCCGGGATTGAGTGGTGCAGACTTGGAAAATATCTGCAACGAAGCGGCTCTTCTGGCGGCCAGGGACGACAGTGAAAAGGTGGAAATGAAGCATTTTGAAGATGCTAAAGATAAAGTGATGCTGGGGACTGAGAGAAGAAGTATGGTGCTGACTGACTCGGAACGAGAGCTTACTGCTTATCACGAGGCAGGCCACGCTGCTGTGGCACTTCGTCTCCCAGGTTTAGACCCACTGCACAAAGTCACTATAATACCTAGAGGTCGGGCATTAGGGATTACAGCCAGTTTACCTAGAGAGGATCGTCATACTTATAGTAAGGACTGGTTGGAAGGACAGCTCTGTATGCTTTTTGGAGGCCGAGTTGCCGAAGAGATGATTTTTGGACCGGAAAAGGTTACAACTGGGGCAAGTAACGACATCGAGAGAGCCACGGCGATGGCCCGTCAGATGGTAACCCGATTTGGTATGTCCGAGGCGATTGGTCTAATGACAGTTGGACAAGCCGATCAAGAAGTTTTTCTCGGCAGAGAATTGGGTCAACGTCGTGAGGTTTCAGAGCAAAAGGCGCACGAGGTAGACCGAGAGATTAAAAGAATTCTGGATGAAGCTCTGGAGAATACTCGTACGATTCTGAAAACGCACGAGGATCTGCTCGAATCTTTGGCAAAAGCATTGTTGGAGAGAGAAACACTGAATGCAGATGAGATCCTTTTGTTGAACGAGGGGAAAACCTTGCCTCCCTTAGAGGTAGAGGTAGAGGTAGAGGTAGAGGACTCCGAAAATACAGGCGATACCTCTGAAGAATCTTCGATACCACAGGAAATGGGGGAGGACACCTCAGGTGAGGAAATCTCTGACTGAAATACTGAGCACTTAGTCTAGTGGAACAGTTGTGGATCTTTGTTCCGGGTTGGCCTGAAGTTTTAGAAATTTTATTGGTTACTCTATTGTTTTTCCGTATCCTAATGGTAATCCAGAGAACCAGGGCAATGCAGATTCTGATGGGCCTCTTGGTTTTGGTAAGCGTCTATCTTTTTTCACAACTGCTAAATCTCGAACTTTTAGAGTATTTGCTCGAAACTGTGTTTCAGTACGGTGTGATCGCAGCCTTGGTTGTTTTTCAGCCAGAACTAAGGACCGCCTTGAGTAGTTTAGGAGGCAATCGGTGGTTTCGAGATTCTAAAGTAAGGCCGGAAGACCTATTGATCGAAAAAATAGTGTCAGCTGTCAAATTACTAGCCGAAAAAAACATTGGCGCCATTGTAGCCATTGAGAGGCAGATATCCTTGGACGAATATGGAGAGACGGGAAGTAGGGAGAAGATCAAAGTTTCTTCGGAAATACTGCAAACTATTTTTACTCCGGGAAGTCCGTTGCATGATGGAGCCGTAGTGATTGTAGGTGATGAGATTAGGTCAGCTGGAGCAATTCTTCCTCTGGGAAACTTTAGGATGCAGCACAAGAAACTTGGCACAAGGCACAGGGCAGCCATTGGTTTGAGCCAAGAAACAGACGCTATAGTCATAGTGGTCAGCGAGGAAACTGGAAGGATTTCTGTTGCTAGGGAAGGTTCATTTCAGACTGGAATAGAGCCTTCTAGGCTTAGAGAAATACTGGCACATGCCTTGCCAGGATAACCTGTAGATATCTAAGGACTAGCCAGCTTTAGTAGATCCATTTAGAATCATTTTTATTGGTACTATAGAAATTTTTGTGAAACGGCACTAAATTGTCGCCATTCTTAGGGATGCCCTCGTCCTGTTAAGACGAGGTAAAATTGGACAACGTACACTAAGGAGTTCGGATTGGATTCTAGTCAATTTCATCTACTCTCGCTTTTTTCTGATGGCGGCCTAATGATGTATCCATTGGTCATGTGTTCCCTGATAGCTCTGGGCGTGATGATCGCTAAAGTTTACACGTTGGTTGTCGCGGACAGGAATACGAGAAAAGTTCTTTCGGAAGTGGAAGCATTCGCTGAAGAAGGTAAAATAACAGAAGCGATAAAAGTTGCAGTCGCCCGGCCCGGCCCGGCTGCTGCGATCTTAGTGGTAGGGTTGAGAAGGATAAGCCATGGTGACGAGGGCAAGGAACTGTCAGATGCTATAAAAACTACAGGGACCATAGAATTAGGTTTTCTTGAGCGTGGACTAGTCATATTAGCGACGATAGCTAATGTTGCTCCGCTTATGGGATTCTTGGGAACAGTCGTGGGTATGATCATAGCATTTGCATCGATTGAAGCAGCAGGAGACGTAGACCCTACCCTTGTGGCTGGAGGTATCAAGGTGGCTCTACTTACTACTGCCACAGGGCTTTTAATTGCTATTCCAGTAAACATCGGATACAATTTTTTCGTGACAAAAATTGACCACCTGATTATGCAGATGGAGATAGGGGCGCAAAAAGTTCTGGATATCGCTTATACGTATGGAAGTGCCACTAAGTGACAAGAAGGGAATTGATCTGTTCTAGAAGCGTGCAAACACTATGGGTTCTTAAGAAGTCGTTGATCTTTAACCGCTTTGCTAGGTAGATAAAAGCATAAAAGAGAGGGTTTTAGAATGGCTGTAATGGGAAATAAAAAATCTAAAGTTAGTGATGAAGTGCCGTCATCTTCGATGGCAGATATCGCTTTTCTTCTTCTAGTTTTCTTCTTGGTGACAACCACCTTTCCTAAAGATGCAGGACTAGCGATAGTCCTTCCGGAACAGGGTGAGGATGTGGCTGTTAGTCAGAGGAATATTCTCCATATAGTTATTCAACCTACTGGAATCGTAGATGTTAAGAGGGGTGAGAGTCCTCAGGTTCAACAAGTGCGACCTGAAGACATAGAATCGATTTGGCGTCAAGATGTCGCGGCCAATGACAATCTCATTGCAGCTGTTAAGACCCATCCCGACGCACCTTATCGATTCATGGTAGACGTCCTCGATGCACTCCATACAGCTGGTGCCGAAAGAATATCACTTCAGATCTTAGAGGGTTAGATTTATGGCAATTAAAGGTGGAGGATTTTCAAGGAAGTCTAAGACTTCCTCCGAAGTGCCGTCGTCTTCGATGGCAGATATCGCTTTTCTTCTTCTAATCTTTTTCATGGTTTCGACGGTATTTCAAAAAGACAGGGATAGGCCCATTGAATGGCCAGAGGCTGAAGCTACTCAGAAGATCGATGAAAAAATCAAGAATATTTTAAATATCTGGGTAGAAAGAAACGGTGATGTTTTCATTAATGATAGGCCTTATGCTATGACTGACGTTTCTACGACGGTGGGTCCGCTGTACGCTGCCTCAGACCGAGCTCTGGTGATTTCTATACGCTCAGATAGAGAAGTAAGGTACTCTACTATTGACCTGTTGCAGCAACAGTTAGTGGCAGCTGGAGTAATGAGAGTGGTTTTTGCCACTGAAATGGAGCAACGGATGACGAGGGAAAGACGATGAATGCTGAAGATAGTAGTTTGATGAGCGAAGAAATGACAATTTCTTCGAATACGGCTAACGATCTATTTAAAAAGAGTTTTGATTCCTGGTTTTGGGGATCAATGATCGTCGCGACACTGGTCCATGTGGCACTGTTTCAATTCTGGCCAACACTCACGGCTGAGGATGTTTCGTTCTCAGCTGATGAATTGGAAGCTATAGAGTTGCCGCCAGAGATTGAAATTCCGCCGCCGCCGGAGGCTATTTCTAGACCGGCCACTCCGGTTATTGCGACTGCTACTGTAGATGAAGATATCACTATTGCTCCTACAACTTTCGAAGACAATCCAGTAGAAGATTTACCACCACCACCGACCGCAACATCGGTCGACATAGCTTCAGCGCCTACTTTTACACCTATGACAGTCAGGCCTGAAATTAAGAATAGAAGTGCAGTGATTCAGGCGATGGAGAGAGGTTATCCTCCTATCCTTCGTGATGCTGGAATCGGTGGGCAAGTACTGGTCTGGTTTTTTATAAATGAGCAAGGCAGAGTGATTGATAATAGAATTGCTAATAGTTCAGGTAATGCCCAATTGGATGATGCCGCGTTGCGTGTGGCATCAATCTATGAATTTACTCCTGCTTTGAACCGTGACCAGGTTGTCCCAGTTTGGGTTCAAATACCGATTACATTCCAGGTTAGGTAGCGGACGGACCTGAGGATTGTTCTCTATTGAGGAAACCTCGCCGGCTATAGAGCTGGCGAGGTTTTTTTTTGAATTAATTTCTAAAGTGATGGAAGGAGATGAGTCAAGTTATATATAGATCACGGATTGCAAGAGCTATAACGAATATTTTAGAGAAAATCGAAAAAGCTGCTAATCGGAGTGATCGTAATTTAGAAGACATAACACTTATCGCGGTGACTAAATCTCATCCAATATCAGCGATTTTAGAAATTTTAAAGTTTGAGATTTTCGATTTGGGAGAGAATCGAGTGCCGGAGTTGACAACCAAACAGGAATCTGTACCAGATGAAAGAATCCGCTGGCATATGATAGGCCATCTCCAGAGCCGGAAGGTGCCGGCCGTGTTGGGCTCAACTCAGTTGATTCACTCGATTGATTCCTTAAAATTGGCAAAAAGGCTGTCGAATAAGGCGGTTGAAGCTGGAATGAGAGAGCAGGTACTCTTGCAGATCAACGCCTCTAGGGAGTCTACAAAAGGAGGGTTTATTGTTCCTGACATGGACGAGGATTTGTATAGTGCATTGAACTTGCCTGGTCTGAAAGTGGCTGGCCTCATGACTATGGCACCTTTGACCGAGGATGGCATAGTCATGAGGAATACTTTCAAATCAGTTCGAGAGCTGCAGCAAAAACTGATCGATTCGGGTTTGTTGGCAGGGAAAGTGCTATCTATGGGTATGTCTAATGATTTTGAGATAGCCATTGAAGAAGGAAGCACCATGGTTCGTTTGGGAACAGCACTTTTTGGAAGGCCAGTGTAGAGAAGGATTTCATTCTTTCGACCAAAGAAAATGTTGATTGTTAATTCTTAACAAAGAAAGGCAGGGATTGATGGGATATCGAGAAGTCCCCAGAACAATTCTGGAGTTAGAGGAAGAGATGCTTTCCAGTTGGAGAGAAGAAGATCTTTTCCGGAAAACTTTAAAGTCGAATTTAGAGGGAGAAGATTTCGTTTTCTTTGAAGGCCCCCCTACTGCCAATGGGCGACCTGGGTTACACCATATAATAAGTAGGACTATTAAAGACCTTGTTTGTCGATTCCGGACAATGGAAGGGTTTCGAGTAACGAGGATAGCTGGCTGGGATACTCACGGCCTCCCTGTGGAGATAGAGGCTGAAAAAAAACTTAAGATCTCTGGCAAGCCTGAGATTGAGAGTTATGGAATTCAAAAATTCAATCAGGTTTGTCGAGATTCTGTTTTTACTTATAAAGATGAGTGGGAGAGACTCTCTGAACGAATTGGGTATTGGCTGGACTATGATAGACCATATGTGACCTTTCACAATGATTATATCGAGAGTGTCTGGTGGATTTTGAGCCAACTTGCAGACAAAGGCCTTTTATATCGTGGGCATAAAAGCGTTCCTTTCTGTCCCCGGTGTGGAACTGGTCTGAGCTCCCACGAAGTGGCGCAGGGGTATAGAGATATCCAGGACCCGTCTCTCTATTTCTTGTGTCCCTGGATCAACGAAAACGGTGACCCTGATCCAGAGGAGAGAAATTTCTTAGTATGGACTACCACACCCTGGACTGTTCCTTCCAATGCAGGTTTGGCTCTACACCCAGATCTGGAATATCTACAAGTTCGTAAAGATGGTCGGACATTGATAATCGCAGAAGGTAGACTAGAATCTGTTTTGGGAGAAAATGTGGAGATCCAACGCAGATATAAAGGGTCGGACCTTTCGGGAGTCAGATATACTAGGCCATTGGAAATTGTGGATACGGGAGAAAGGGGGGATAAGGGGTGGTTTGTAGTAAATGAGGATTTCGTCAGCTCGGAGGATGGTACCGGCATCGTCCACCTGGCTCCCGCTTTTGGTTCTGATGACTACGCTGCTGGTCAAAGGCACGGTCTGCCCTTGTTAACCCCTGTCGATGAAACAGGTTGTTTTGATGCTGATCTGGAGCTAGTTGGTGGCATGTTCGTAAAGGATGCTGATGAAATTCTGATCCAAGCTCTAGAAGATAAAGGGCACCTTTTCCGCCATTCTAGGGAGATTCATTCATATCCTCACTGCTGGCGTTGTGAATCTCCTCTAATCTATATGGCCAGAGAATCCTGGTTTGCCGCAACTTCTAGGTTCAGAGAAGAGATGTTGACGGGCAACCAAAGTGTCAATTGGGTTCCTACAGAAATTGGGCAAGGACGAATGGGGGAATGGTTGAAAGGAAACGTGGACTGGGCACTTTCACGGGAACGTTACTGGGGCACACCTCTTCCTGTATGGATTTGTGATGAAGAGAAGGAGCATTATCATTGGATTGGTAGCTTTCAAGAACTGGGAGAACGTGTGGGTACGTTGGATTCAGATTTTGATCCGCACCGTCCCTATATTGATGAATTGAGTTGGGACTGCGACCTCTGTAACGGCACTATGAGGCGAGCTCCTGAGGTCATTGATGCGTGGTTTGATTCAGGAGCGATGCCCTATGCTCAGTGGAATTACCCCTTCAAAAACCAAGAGCGGTTTGAGAGTCACTATCCAGCTGATTTCATTTGTGAAGGGCTGGATCAGACAAGGGGGTGGTTCTATTCCCTGATGGCTATTTCGAGCATGCTAGGTCAGAAGGTTCCATTTAAGAACGTGATAGTAAACGGCCTTATATTGGACTCTGAAGGTCAAAAAATGTCAAAGTCAAGAGGTAATGCTGTTGACCCTTGGGATGCTATCTCTACTCACGGAGTAGATGCAATTCGATGGTACTTAATTATTGCGAGCAATCCTTGGGTACCAAAGAAGTATGACGACGCAGCTGTTCAGGAAGGGTCTCGGAGATTTTTAGACACACTACTTAACACCTATAAATTCTTTGCGTTGTATGCCAACGCAGAGAATTGGAAGCCATCAGAAGAATCTGAGTCTGAGTCTGAGTCTGAGTCTCAGGAACCCAATCTGTTAGATGCTTGGATAAAGTCTAGGCTGGACTCAGTAATAAGGGAAGTTCGTGATAGCCTAAACGGGTATCAGTTGACCAGAGCATATCGTACTCTGGGTGAGTTTGTGAATGAAGATTTGTCTAACTGGTATGTAAGAAGATCTCGACCTAGATTTTGGAGAAGTCTCGATGAGTCAGATACCCAACGGGCTTTTCAAACTTTATGGGATTGCTTGAGGAAGGTCTGTCTTCTTGCTGCCCCCGTGATCCCTTTTATCTCTGACTGGATTTTTAGAAGGCTCACTGGAGACAGCGTACATGTGCAGGCGTTTCCTAGGGGGGGAACAGGGGATTATGACGGGGAATTAGAAGCGGAGATGGAGATTGCCGGGGCGTTGGTTTCTATGGGGAGGTCTTTGAGGGAAGAGGTTAGGATCAAGGTTAGGCAGCCTTTAAGCAGAATTATAGCTATAATCCCTTCAGATATTAGACCTCGGGGCGAAATCTTACAGCTTGTTCAAGACGAATTAAATGTGAAACGAGTAGATTTTCCAGATTCTAAAGATGGCCTGTTTTACCTGACGGCCAAAGCTAATTACGAAGTCTTGGGTCCTAGATTTGGAGGGAAGACAGAATCGATTGCCAGGATGATCAGCGGCTTGCCTTCTGAGCGAATCAAAGATTACCAGGATGGTTTTTCGATCTCTATAGAAGTCGACGGTCAGCCGGTAGATCTAGAACAGGGAGATATAAAGATAACGGAACAGGCTCATGGAGAATTGGTGCTAAAATCTGAAGGGAATTATTTGGTGGCAATAGATCCAATGATTGATGAAGAGCTACAAGCTGAAGGATGGGCGCGGGAGTTGATTAATAGAATTCAACGGTTCCGTAAAGATTCGGGTTTACTGATTACTGACAGAATAGGAATTGCCTTGTACGGCGACGAACCAATTGTGAAAGCAGCGGAGAAGTATAGGGAGTTCATTTGTACAGAGACTTTGGCAGTTGAATGGACGGTTCTGTCGGTGCCCAGTGATACAAGTATATATGATAATATGAAAACTGTGAGGATAGATGACTTTCAAGTAACAATTACTTTGGGACGAAAAACGGGTCCTCACTGCCCCTAATAAGAAATTTTGGATTTTGGAGATTCAGAGTGTTGGAGAATGAGAGCAAACAGATTTTTACGGTTTCTGAAGATGGTGCCCGATTAGACGGTTACATAGCTACAAACTCTGACCTTTCTAGAGCTCGAGTACAGGCTTTGATAACAGAGGGCATGGTTTCAGTTGATGGAAGTAGTGGCAAGAAATCAGATCGACTAAAGGCCGGTCAAAGGATAGAGATTCGAATTCCTCCGCCTACTCCTATTACACTAGAACCAGAACCAATTCCAATTGATGTCGTTTATGAAGATAGGAGTCTGTTAGTTGTGAATAAACCAGCTGGGTTGGTGGTGCATCCAGGGCCAGGCCACCCGAGTGGCACTCTAGTAAATGCGCTTCTAAACCACGTTCAGGATCTTTCTGGAATTGGTGGAAAACTTCGTCCTGGCATTGTACACCGATTGGACAGATACACATCTGGATTGATGGTAGTTGCCAAGAACGACAAAGCTCACAGGACCTTGTCGACAGCTTTGGAAAACAGAGAGGTCAAACGCTTGTATATGGCTGTTTCATGGGGCCATTTGAAAGAATCGCCGCTTGAGGTGGAAGAACCTATAGGAAGGGATCCTATGGACCGTCAGCGGATGGCTGTTGTAAAGGCTGGTCGATATGCGGTCACACGGTTCCGGGTTCTGGAGAGCTGGGCGGGTGCTGAACTATTGGAAGTCGCCTTGGGTACTGGACGTACTCACCAAATCAGGGTTCACTTGGCACATATTGGTCATCCAGTGGTAGGAGATGAGGTATATGGGGTTGGTTGGCAGAAAGGAATGAGTGGTGGCAAGATCAGTAGCTGGGCTCAAGAAATGCACAGGCGTGTTGGAAGGCAGTTTTTACACGCCTGGAGACTTTCTTTTTGCCATCCTGACACTGGAGAGGTGATGAAATTTGAACGAGACCTTCCGGAAGATTTGAGAGAATGTGCCGACTGGGCTGCTTGGAGGAAAAGTTAAGAGCCCCCACAGCTAAGAGCATTGTTTTAACATCGGTAGGTTAAATTGGAAGATCCAATAAATTTTAACTCGAGAGGTACCGCGTGTATCGCATCTTACTAGTAGACGATGAATCGGATATAAGATCGGTATTTCGAGATAAGCTGGAAGTTTCAGGATTTGATGTGGAAGAAGCCGAAAGCGCCGAAAAGGCACTGGCTAAGTTGCACAAATTTGATCCAGATTTAGTAATAACTGACGTTCGGATGGATGGAATCACCGGATTAGAACTTTTGGCACGGATTCGTGAATCTATGAGTAATGTAGACGTTATAGTGATGACGGGACATGACGCTATGTCCTCCGCTGTCGAAGCAATGAAGCTGGGAGCGTTTGATTATTTGGTGAAACCAGTAGGTCTGGAACAGTTACGAATTGTAGTCGATCGTTGTATGGAAGAACGCAAACTTGCTCGGGAAGAAGACGGTCAGAAGAAGAAGGAACAGATCCTGGAAACAGATAAGCGAACTATTGTTGGCCGTGATCCTAGAATGATCGAGATTTTCAAAATGGTAGGGATTTTGGCACGAAATCGTGCTACTGTTTTGATCAGAGGAGAGACAGGTACGGGCAAGGAAATGGTAGCCAGAGCAGTTCATGATCATTCTTTACACGCCGAAGAACCATTCATAGCGGTGAATTGTACTGCCTTAGCTGACAATCTACTCGAATCAGAGTTGTTCGGGCACGTACGAGGGGCATTTACTGGAGCTGTTACAGGGAAAAAGGGCTATTTCGAATTAGCAGGCAAGGGAACAATTTTCTTGGATGAAATCGGGGACACTTCTCCTGAGTTTCAGTCTAAGCTCCTTAGGGTGTTGCAGGAACGAGAATTCTACCCAGTTGGTGGAGAGCAGCCAAGGACCACTGAGGCAAGGGTCGTTGCTGCTACCCATCAACATATGGAAGAGTTGGTTTCCGAGGGAGGATTCCGTGAGGATTTATATTTTCGTCTTAGAGTTGTTGAAATCCAAGTTCCGAGTCTTCGTGAACGGAGAGGTGATATATCGCTACTTGCTGAGCACTTGCTCGCTAGAGTTCGGACAGAGATTGGCAGTTCTGTGGACAAAATATCTAAGGAAGCGATGGCTTGTCTACAACAACACGAATGGCCTGGTAATGTTAGAGAACTCGAGAATGCCTTGATTAGGGCTGCGATGGTAGCTCGTGGTAAAATCGTGGTCCCTGAACATCTCGCGTTGGAAGTGTGGGAGAAAAGATCCTCTGGGTCACATTCGACTGAAAAAGTGCTAATGGACAGGGATGATATGAGTTTAGATAGTGTTATGAAATCTCAAGTCGATAAAGTGATGAAATACACAGATGGGAATAAAACAAAAACAGCCAAGCTGCTAGGAATTTCCAGGTCTAAACTTGCACAGTACCTTGAAGAGTTTGGTTTGTGATACTTTCGAGGAGGTTATGTGATGGCTTAGCCTCCCTAGCTGAAGCGAAAAATGATAGGATTAAATAGGGAGAAAAAATGCTGGGTTTCTCAAAGAAAAATATAATTTTTGCGGTTGTCGGCATTACTGTGATAGCAGGTGGTCACTGGTTGTTAGGCCAGGGCTCTATAACAGCGGCACCTGTGCTTTTGGTATTGGGGTATTTAGTTCTCGTTCCACTCTCGATCATTTCTTGATCTTTTAGGTTAACTAGAAACGTTTGGTGACGACTCTGGTTTGTGTGAATTGACGATGTCCGTCTTTGGATTTATGAAAGCCGTATCCGCTTTCACGCGCGCCGATCCAGGGTGTCCCCCTGACTGAAGGGGCTACGCCTTGATTGATGCCCACCATCCCAGCACTTAATTGACGAGCTATTCTAGATGCTTTTTCTTCGTTCTCGCTAAAAACAGCTGCGCCTAATCCGAACGGTGTGGCATTTGCTTTCTGCACAGCTTCACTTACTGAAGCAACGCGAGTCACGCAGGCCACTGGACCGAAAGTTTCATCGGAAGCTATGGACATCGACTCTGTCACGTTGGTTAGCACTGTGGGTTTTACAAAATTGTCTTTATGTCCACCTCCCCCAAGAAGAACCTTGGCACCTTCTCTGACTGCATCCTCTATCTGATTAATAACGTGGTTTCTTTGAGTAGAATTCACCATTGGGCCCAAGGTAGTAGTTTCGCTCATACCGTCCCCGAGTTTTAATTCAGCTACTGCCTCTACAAGAAGCACTTCGAATTGTTCGGCAATTTTTTCAGGGACAAAGATCCTCTCTGTACTCACACAGACCTGCCCAGAGTTACGGAAGCTGTTAAAGGCAGCAAATCTAGCTGCTTTTTCTAGGTCCGCGTCTTCAAGTATTATCATGGGATCCTTTCCACCCATCTCTAGCATTACTCTTTTGAACGTTCGACTTGCTGACTTGAGGATATCTTTTCCAGTCTCTCGTGAACCAGTGAATGCAATAAGATCAACGTCACTTTTAACCAGTTGCTTGCCCTGTTCATCAGCGCCATGAACTATTGTAAGAACGTCTTTGGGAAGGTACTTATTTAGGATGTCTACGAATGCTTGGCCACAAAGAGGCGTTTCTTCAGAAGGCTTAAGGATAACTACGTTGCCAGTGGCAAGAGCGGGGATCACCATCCATGAGGGCATGGATAAAGGAAAATTCCAGGGAGTTATTGCAGCACAAACACCTAGGGGGTCGCGATATACAGTGGAGGAGCTCCTTTCATCGTGGTATGTCTCGGGCACGACCGCTAATTCTATTTCTTTAAGTTCTTCTTCTAGGTATGACCCTAAGGATTTTGCCTCGATTAATCCTTCACAAAATGGCTTGCCCATTTCACGTGTTATTAGGGATGCTAGTTTTTCCGTCTGAGACTGTATGTCCCTGTAAGCTTCCAGCAATAACTTATTGCGAGCGTCATGGCCTAGGCGTTCCCAGCCTGATTGGGCATTCTGACTTTTTTCAACTATCTGGAGGATGCGTGCAGGGTCGGTGATGGGCACTTCTCCCAGCACAGCACCTGTTGCTGGGTTATAAGATTTTAAAGTTGGTATAGTTGGCATCTCGACCTTTGTGCTATTTCTATTAAACTAGATTACATTAAAACTTCGTTGGAGCTATCTCAACATACAAGGTGAGTCCTGAACGAAACGCCCCAAGGATCTTGAAATGGGCCATCATCTATCAGCAATCTCGCATGATTGATATCTTTTACACTGATGACTCAACTTAGATAAGGGCGGTTAGCTCAGTTGGTTTAGAGCGCCTGGTTTACACCCAGGAGGTCACTGGTTCGAATCCAGTACCGCCCATCGTATCTTCTGTAAGCTGAAAAAGGGACAAGGCGAAAGTCTCCAATTTTTGATCCAAGAAAAACAGGCTGAAATGATATCTCCAGGAAAAGGTTTTTCACGTGTTTCCGTTCGCCGTTTTGAGGGCGATAATCTGATGAGCAGAAAGGATGTAGTAGCGGTCGAAGAACCTTTAGAAATTAGAATTGAGTATACCGCTGATGGTGTTCTTAAGCGGGCTCCGATTTCTATCACGATGCGAACGCCTGGAGAGGATTTTGAATTGGCCGTTGGTTTCCTTTACTCAGAGGGAATCATCCAGGGAAGGGAGGACGTTAGACAAGTTAGTTATTGTCAAGGAGACGAGCCGCAAACCTACAATATTGTGCTGATAAAACTGGCGGAGACGGTTGTATTCGACTTTGAAAGTCTAGCTAGAAATTTTTATACAACATCCAGTTGTGGGGTTTGTGGTAAAGCTTCTCTTGAGGCTATAGATCTGAAGGGTTACGAAAAAATAACTGATATGGATTTCAAGGTGTCTCCAGCAGTCATTAAGCGCCTGCCTGATACTCTTCGGGAGAGACAAGGTTTATTTGAACGAACTGGCGGCATACATGCAGCCGGGTTGTTCAGTCAGTCAGGCGAATGTTTTTCTATACAAGAGGACGTGGGTAGGCACAACGCAGTTGACAAGGTAGTAGGACAGGCATTCTTGAAGTCTCTAATTCCCTTGGACAGGCATATTTTAATCGTTTCCGGAAGGACTTCATTCGAAATCATGCAGAAAGCTTTGGCTGCAAGGTTGAGTGTTGTTGTTGCCGTTGGTGCCCCTTCCAGTTTAGCGGTAGATCTCGCTGAAAAATTTGGTATAACCCTGCTTGGCTTTACCAAGGTTGATGGATTTAATGTCTATGCGGGTTCCGAAAGAATAATAGAATGACGTCAATTGCTAGGAATATTCTTGGAGTTGTCTTGGCCGGTGGCAGGAGTCGCCGATTCGGGACGTCAAAGATATTGACAGAAGTCGGTGGTTCCCCCTTGGCCGGTTGGGCTATAGCCAGCTTAAAGGAGGCTGGGCTTTCTGTAGGAGTGATTTCCTCTGAAGATGGTCTTGAATCAGCTTTAGGTGTACCGGTACGGCCTGACTTAGAGCCAGACAAAGGTCCGTTGGGGGGGTTGCTCACAGCCCTTGCATGGGCGAGGGAAAAGAAAAAAATAGGGGTGTTCTTACTGGGCTGTGACATGCCTTTTGTAACCGCTGGATTAATCGAAGTGTTGTTGTCAAATATCAATGGTTCTACTGCGGTTGTCCCTGTTGGCAGAATAGGTCCAGAGCCTCTCTGTAGTTTTTATCATTTGTCCTGTCGCCAGACGGTTAGGGAACTGTTGGATTCCCAAGATAGATCGATGCATGGCTTGTTGAAAATTATAAAAACCAAAGAAGTGTTGGTAGCCAATGAATGGGGAATCAAGGAAAGGGATCATCTTTTTTTCAACGTGAATACCAGGGAAGAAGCTGCAGAGGCTGAAGATATTTTAACAAGAGGGGAGCGACAAAAAATTGAAGGATAGTCATCAGGAAAAGAGTAAAATCCCACCTATGGTCAGCATAATTGGATGGAAAAATAGTGGAAAAACATCCATTGCGGTGGGATTGGTTGCTGCATTAAAAAAAAGGGGCTGGAGAGTCATGTCGCTTAAACATGGACACCACCATGACATTGATACTCCAGGAACCGATTCTTGGAAATTGCGGCACGAAGGAGGAGCTGAAAGAGTAGTCCTGTCAGGCCCCGAAGGGTTCGCTGTAATGGGTGGCTGGGGCCCAGATATAGAGATGTCGTTGGAGGAAATAACTTCTAAATATTTATTCGAAGCTGACATTGTGATAGTTGAAGGATACAAAGATTCATTTATCCCAAAGATCGAAGTGTGGAGGCCTGGCAATGGCGATCCGTTGCTCTATGGGTCTAAAGACTCTCAAAAGGATTATTACTTAGCCGTGGTAAGTGATAGTAGAGATCTGAATATATCCATACCGGTTTTACATCTCGAGAACCCAGATCTTTTCGATTGTTTGGTAGGTCTGGTCGAAACAAGCTTGCTGGGGTCGAAAGAGTCAGGTTGTGAATAGGCTGAATCGAGCAGGTAGGCCGGGGTGGATAATTGCATTGGCCGTTTCATTCACTTCTCTCATCACTCTAGCTTTAGTTCCAGTTCTTCTTGAACGTCAAGAAGCTGTGATCCAAAGTGAAATTACAGATTTCTCTGAGGCCAGACCGATGTTTCCAGAGATAGCCTTGGTACATTCACGGGAAATGATGCGGATTGAACAGTATGTGAGTTCTGGTGATCCTAACTTCATCGTTCTGTATCAGACTGATCTTCGCAGAGAAGAAGAGCTATTGAATGACTTGAGAAGGATTATCGCTGGGATGTCTGCGGTCTACCAGAGTGAGCTTGCCAGGATGGAACTGACAGCAAGCAATTGGAAAATTCTTCACAGTCCGCTGATGGATGGTGGCCCCTTTAGGACAACGCGCGAATCTTTTGTAGAAAGCATGGATGACGATCGTGCAAGGTATGCAGCTCTCCAAGAAACTGCACGCAACTTTGAAGATCTTCTAATTCGTGATGCCACGACTGCATCCGTTACACTGGGGAGTCAGAGAAGATGGAAATTATGGTTCACTGTGGGCTTAGTGGTACTTACTATCTCTGGAGCTATTGCTATGGGAATAGTCGGGGTCAGCCTGCAAGAATTGGCTCGAAATGAGGCAGAGAGGCGCAAGGAGACAGTGGCAGCCCGGAGAGAGGTCAGAGCTGTACTAAGGGGTACAGGAGATGGGATAATAGGCGTTGGGCTGAATGGTGCTTGCACTTTTTTAAATGAAGCTGGATCTCGCCTCCTTGGTTATTCAAAACAGGAACTGAAAGGGAAATCAGTGCACAACATGATCCATCATACACGTTGGGATGGCAGCGATTACCCTCTGAAAGAGTGCCCCGTTCATCTCTCCTTAGCATCTGGAGATACCGCAAGAACCCTTGATGATATTTTGTGGCGTAAAGATGGTTCGTCTTTTCCAGTACAACTCGCTGTAAGTCCGATGACAGACGGTCTAGAAATCCTAGGTGTAGTGCTCACTTTTACGGATATGACGGAAATTCGAGAAACTGAAGAAGCTCTCAAACAAGCCATCTCTGCTAGAGATGAGGTATTGGCTGTTGTATCCCACGATTTACGTAACCCAGTAGGGACCATAGCGGCAGCTGCAGAGTTGGTGGCCGATGTTCCACTCTCTCAAGAACGACGAAATGAGCACCTGCACACGATCCGTAGAGCAGCTGGTAGAGTTAATCGACTAATTCAGAGCTTGCTCGATGTAGCGAAAATTGAAGCTGGAAAAATTACATTAGAATTGAGTTTTGAAGAAATAAACGAATTAGTAAACGATGCGGTGACACAAGCTGGATGGTTAGCAGAACAAGAGGGAGTCCAATTGTTATTTGAAGAAGAGGAAACGTCCTCCCGAGTACATGTGGATCGAAACAAAATGTTACAGGTGCTGTCGAATTTGATAGAAAATGCATTGAAATATACTCCAGAGGGAGGTCGGGTGACTGTTTCTGCAAAGAGAGAAAAGGATAACGTTTTGATTGTAGTATCTGATACTGGTGTAGGTATCGAACCTCAGGTGCTCAACAATTTGTTTGACAGATTCTGGCAAGGCCATAGAAAAGACGGCAAAGGATCTGGATTAGGACTGACCATAGTCAAGGGGATCCTACAAGCACATGGTACGACCGCAAATGTTAGGACTGAGGTCGGAGAGGGAAGCTCTTTTGGGTTCACTCTTCCAGCAATCTCTTGAATCCTGGAGCGCCACATAGGTGTGTGTAGCTAATCAGAGGTCTTGTGAACGAGGAGTTCATTTGAGTGGTAAGTGGCGATGAATAATCACTTTCGTTTTAAGCACATTAGTCCAGTCAGGTTCAATGATATGGACGCTGGGGGCCACGTACATCATTCGGTTGCGTTGTGCTATTTCGAAGAAGCTCGAGAAGCTTATTGGCGTTGCGTAGTCGGCGATTTAGGAGATAATGATATCAAGTATGTCATAGCTGAGCTGGAGGTAAAATATCATCGGAGAATTCTCTATCCCACGGTGATAGAAGTTGGTGCTAAGATCACGCAGGTCGGTCGCAAACATTTAGTTATGGAGTATGAAGGGAGCTCAGAAGCGAGGGATCTTTTAATATCCGGAAATACTTTACTAGTAAAGTTTGATTACAGAAAAGGAATTTCGGTAAGGGTGCCGCTAACTGTTAGTTCAGCCATCAGTACTTGGGAGGAGTTAGGAATAAATAAAGGGAGCTAGCTGAGGGTATTCAGAAGGGGTTACTATTCTATCCTTGAAGTTTACCCTGGCGTCTGCTAGGCTTCCTCGTATAATTATCCCTGTCATACATTGGGTTTTCTTATAAGATGTCTGCAGCAGGTATCGAAAGTCGAGAAAATGGTGGGAGGTTTTGAAGTCTATTGGTTGGTTGTCGTCGTTCTCGTTTAGCACTGGAGTTGGAATAATGAGTTTAAGGATTTATCTCTCTGTCGTAATGGCTGTAATGGCCCTGAATATCCCAGCAAGTGCCCAAGAGACCATCAGTGGTCGTTTTAGAGTGCTTATTCCCCAATTCCTGCCCATGAATGATGAGGATGATGGTTTCGGGGACAAACTAGCTGATAGACTACGTGATCAGATCGATGAGCTTAATACTCACGTAGCGGTTAGTGAACGGGACATCAACAATCAAATTAAAGAATTTAAAATCAAGAAAGAGGACGTTAACTGCATAACGGCCCGTCAACTTGCTGCCCAAGCGAACCACCAGGTGGTTCTGTGCGCGCAATACTCCGGTTCTAAGGAAGCGTATGAGGTTCAAAATATTAAATTTGTCAGTGTAGGCACCGGTGAAGAGTATAGAGTGGACAATGTTATGTCTGCCGATAAGCAGGAAGAGGATGCGGCCACACAGATCGTTGATCGGTTTACCCTCTTTGTAGAACAACAGAGGGTGGCGGTTTTTTGTGGTGATTATGCTGCTAGTCAGCAATGGGAATCTGCTTTAGAGAATTGTAATAGAGCGCTAGAGTTGAATCCGACCAGCAACTCCAGTCGTTACACCAAAGCTAGTGTTTTGAGACAGACGGACGACTTGGAAGGTGCCCTTGAAGAGATTAAGACTCTCTTGGAGAGCGATCCTTATCACACGGATGCTTTGCTTTTGGGTGGATTCCTAGCAATCAATCTTAATGATCCGGAGTTGGCCCGCAGTTACTATCGTAATTTTCTTCAATTAGATCCGACTAATGCAGCAGTCAGAATGCAGGTTGCATATGATGCTGCGCAAGCTGGGGATCCATTGGGAGGCATGGAAATCATACAAGAGGGAATAGATGCGAGCCCTGAAAATATTGACTTCCATGAACAGCTAGGAAATTTTGCTTTTGCTGGAGCTGAGAACCTCCGCGCTGAAGCGGCCCTTGATGGTAGTGATGGTGTGACTGACGAAGTGGCAACTGTCTACCGTCGTGCTATTGCTGCTTATGAAAAAGTTTTTGAGACCAAAGGTGCAGAAACATTGGTTTCACAATTAAGGAATACCGCTGCGGCCTATCTGCAGTTAAAGGAAGCTGCTCAGTCTGCGGAATTTTCTAGTCGAGCACTTGAGGTCCATCCTCAAGAAGCTTCAATGTGGAATATCTATGCTCAGGCTTTGAACGAATTGGGGCAAATTGAAGAAGCCGTTGCGGCTTTGTCTGAGATTGAAGCCATCGACCCTAATTATCCCAATCTCTTCCTGCGTATGGCCAACTGGCTGTTACAGGCAAATGATATTGATCAAGCAATTCCGATCCTTCAGAAGGCAGTGAATCAAGGATCTGATGCTAATCAGGCTGGAAATATGATTTTTGGACGAGCTTATGCGAATTACATACAACCTGACGAGAAAAATTATAGTCGGTTTATAGATCTAATGAGATTGGCTAAAGATTTTGAGATCACTGCGGAAACTCGAGAGCAATATGATTTTTGGCATGGCTTTAGCTTGTATAACCTTGGCCTTACTGTCCAGGTGGAAGAAACCGTTGTTAGTGCGGAAAGGTCTTTACCCATGTTTAGAGAAGCTTTGTCTTTGTTTCAGCGAGCTAAGGGTTACGCCGATCGAACCGCATCTATCAATTATGCGCAATTCTCTGAGGCTAGTACAACGTATATCGAGATCCAAGAGGCAATTATCAAACGTGGCGGCTAGGAACGAAGCATCATCGATCCTTCCCTAGGGATCGATGATGCACCTAGAATCACGAAGGTTATGAGAGGTATCTGGCACTCTGTTGCCAGATACCTCTCTGTCTTTGATTGATCACTATATGTGGTCTGCACGATATTATCGTGAATATGGGACCGGTTGGGCATAC
>JAPKDG010000062.1 GCA_028822645.1 Longimicrobiales bacterium
TAAACAGCCCGAAAGACAAGTTCCCAAAAAGATCCCTCCTATTCTTGATGACCTGACCTACGAGCAATATCGGTCCATTCGATATCGCCCAGAGAAAGCTCTCTGGAAGGATGAAAGTTCCTTTCAGGCTCAGCTGTTTCATCTTGGATTTCTGTACAAAACTCCGATAAAAATATTTCTCTTCGACCGTCAAACAAAAGAACTACAGCCCCTGTCCTTTGACGGATCTTTATTTCGATATGACTACCCTGCTCCACCAACTCTTCAAAATTTCCCATCAATTCCAGGTTACGCAGGCTTTCGAATTCATTACCCACTCAATGACCCAAATGTCGCCGATGAGATAGCTGTATTCCTTGGGGCTTCATATTTTAGATTGCTCGGTCCTGGACAGGCACACGGACTGTCTTCTCGCGGTCTGGCGATAGACAGTGGCCTTGGAAGACCGGAAGAATTTCCAATTTTCACTGAGTTTTGGCTAACAAAGCCCGACGACGACACGACAGCATTTGAATTCTATGGTCTCCTGGAAAGTCCTTCTATAACTGGTGCATATAAATTCAAGCTGTCAGTTACTAATGGCACATCCCTTCAAGTTGACTCCTACCTCTACGCCAGGAAAGACATAGAAAAAATAGGCATAGCACCTCTGACCAGCATGTTCTTGTACGGACCTGAACAAGCTTCACAGTTTGACGACTATAGGCCCGCAATTCATGACTCAGACGGACTTCTTATGGAAACAAGCACTAATGACTGGACTTGGCGGCCTCTTCGTAATCGACAAAAGGTCCGACTTAATTCCTTTCCAACGACAAGCCTCAAGGGATTCGGGCTAGCGCAAAGATCTAGAGATTTTTCGCAATTCTTAGATCTTGAAGCACAGTATCACAAGAGACCCAGTCAGTGGGTCTCTTTGAACAATGCTGACTGGGGACCAGGGAAGATCGAGCTTTTAGAAATCCCCTCTTCTCAGGAATTCAAGGATAATGTGGTTGCATATTGGATTCCTCAACAAACAATACGGAAAGGTGACACCCTGAATTACTCCTATACTTTGAGCACTTTTGACGACAGACACTCATCTCAGATTTTGGGCCAAGTCAAACGAACAAGTATAGGATCATCTGGATTACCAGGAGAATCTCCTATGCCTCCGCCGGAAAACCGAAGGTTTGTGGTCGACTTTAAAAACATTCCCAACCTCGACCTCACAAGCCACAATTCCTTATTGCCTGAGCTGGAATTAACCTCAGGTACGTTTTCGGAATTGGTGCTAATGAAGCTACCTTTCAAGGATGAATGGAGAGCCACTTTTGAATTTTATCCAGACATCCAAAAACAGTCGACCCTCACTCTGTATCTTAGAAAAGACGATGTGCCAGTAACTGAAACGTGGAGTTACGTGTGGTATCCAAAAATATTCTAGACTGCCTCTTCTAATGCTATCTCTTTTCATCTTCAACTCTTGCCATCCAAGTAATTCTATAAGCTGGCGGACAATTTTTTTCTTTACACTTGTTTCGGTCACTAATGTGGCCTTTTTCTATCTGACTGGGAGAATTTTGTTCTCGGATGGAATCACCCCATTAGAAATAGTCATATTTCTGCTTTTTTCTTTGACTTTTAGCTGGATATCAATCTCATTTTGGAATGCTATTATAGGATTTGTCTTATTGCTATTGAATGTAAATAGTGCATCCCTGCAGGGCCTGAAAACCACAAATATAGTCTCGACTCCACTTGCTAGTAGGACAGCATTGATAATGCCAGTCCGCAACGAAGATCCTGAAAAAACGATGACCTACCTAGCAGCCACCCTTCACTCATTAGCCCTTACGCATTCCAGTTCTTCCTTTGATGCATACCTCCTGAGTGATACTAATGAACGAAATATTCTACCATTAGAAAAAGATCTGTGTGAAAAATTAAATTACGAATTAGAGGGAAATATTCAGCTTTACTATCGACATCGAGAAGTGAATACTGGGCATAAGTCTGGAAATATCGCTGATTTCTGCCAACGCTGGGGTAAGAACTATGACTTCATGGTAGTACTCGATTCTGACAGTATTATGGAAGGTGCCACTCTAGTCGAACTAGCCTCACTGATGGAGCTAAATTCTAAGGCAGGTTTAATTCAAACCGTACCCACCCCTATAAACCAAACTACACTTTTCGGCCGTATCTTACAGTTTAGTAGCGCTCTATATAGCCCCCTGACTAGTTGGGGACAAAGTTTTTGGTATGCTAACAATGCTAACTACTGGGGACACAATGCTATCATCAGGGTGAGTGCATTTACTGAGGCCTGTGGATTGCCTCATTTGCCTGGCGAACTCCCATTCGGTGGAGAAATACTTAGTCACGACTTCGTAGAAGCATCGCTTTTGAAAAGAGCAGGATGGAATCTATTTTTACTTCCACACCTCAAGGGAACATATGAAATGGTTCCAGGAGACATCCTTTCCTATGTCAAAAGGGAACGCCGTTGGGCCCAGGGGAGCTTACAACACCTCCAACTAGTGGTAGCCAAAAATATACACTTCATGAACCGAATACACTTTCTAATGGGAGCCATGGGCTACCTCTCTTCCGTACTGTGGCTTTGCCTGTTAATCGCTAGCACCGGATATATATTATCGCTTGAAACAGACTCCACTTTCTTTTTCCTTAAACCCTATTTGTTTCACAACGATTTTATTAATACCTCCTGGAAACCAACAATATCACCCCTCCTGATAACTGGATGCGTCCTTTTTCTTCCGAAAATGTTGTCCCTGACTGTTTCTGTCTTCCAGGCCAGAAACAGTATTAAGAAGATTCCACTTCTGATGCTGAGCACTTTCCTTGAAAATATTTTCGCTATTTTGCTCTCGCCGATTTTAATGTTTTATCACACTTTATTCATTTTTGGATTCGTTAGCGGAGCAACAGCTAGGTGGGAACCTTCAGAAGAAAGAGAGGTGGAGATTACATGGAAAAGGGCATTTGAAAGTACCGGTTTCATAAGCATATCCTGCCTAATGTGGGCATCCGTCATTCTTTGGTTCAGCCCCACTTTTTTTCTATGGATGCTACCCATATTCATTGGCCTAACCCTCTCCAATCCAATCATATGCTTAACAACCAAGCCCAGCATGCTACAATTGTTTGAAAGTTTCAAACTGTTCTCCGATCCCAGAGGGAACAAATCTGCAACGATGATCGAAACATTGACTGACTCGTGGAAACACCAGAATCATTTGCAATACAATTCAAAATATTCGATAGAACCTCCACTGGAAAACCCCACTGCAATGCCAACACAAAAACTGACTTAGTAGTGCGTAGCAAGCAACTTCAACTTAGACTAATTGTTGCGACCCTTGGGTCGCAACAATGATTTCTTCCTAGAGGATTAATAGCCATATGTATAGTGCAGAAAGAGCACTTTTTGAATTAAGACAGGGACGGCCTATCTGGGTCAAAAACAAAGAACATTTCCAACCTGGTTCTTCTTCCATCGTCGCACCAGTCGAAAACCTTACAGAATCATATCTGAAACATCTGAAAGCCTTATCAAATAATGACTTAAGATTAGTCATTACCATAAATAGAGCAAAAGCTCTTGGCATTAAAACTGCTACAAATGGAAGAGTAGACCGGCAGGCTATATCAATAGCGCTAGACCCAACTTGTGACGTAGATAAATTGATGCTCCTAGCTTCCGGGATCAACCAAGTTGATGATCTGAGGACAGGAGAAGCTAACCATCCTGAGACGATCTCTCTCTCCCTCCTCCGACTTGTAAGGCTCATTCCAGCTGTCGTGAGCTGTCGCATAGACAATAACCAACAAGAAGCAGCAGAGACTTTCTCCAAGGTGAACAGCATCCTCACTACGACTACCCCAGAAATTATCAGCCTGACCGATCCTTCCAATTCGATTATAACAAAAATAAGCGAAGCGGTTGTTCCCCTAAAAGGCTCCTTGGATACGAAATTTATATTATTCCGAGAATCCAATACACTCTTTGAACACCTGGCTGTGTTAGTGGGAGATCCAGAGAACTGGGCAGATCCCGTTCCCATTAGGATCCATTCAGCTTGCCTCACTGGTGACCTTTTCAGCAGTCTCAAATGTGACTGTGGCGAGCAACTACATAAGAGTCTTGACTACTTCCACCAAAACAAGGGAGGGGTTTTTCTCTATTTAAATCAGGAGGGCCGAGGAATTGGACTCACCAACAAACTTAGAGCCTACCGCCTTCAGGATTTGGGATTGGACACAATCGATGCTGATTGTGCCTTAGGCTTCCAGTCCGATGAACGGGATTACAACGTTGGGATGAAAATGCTCGATGAATTAGGCGTCAGACGCATAACTATCCTTACCAACAACCCAGAGAAACTGAGCTGGGCCAAAAGTGCTGGGTTGGAAGTTCTAGGCCGCATACCTCTGTATGGGGAACCCAACGAATACAATCTTCCTTATGTGGAAACAAAAATAAAAAGAGCAGGCCACTTCTTGGAAGAAATGATAAAAAAGAAACAAGATCAACCGATCACTTTAATGCCAGATCACGACTCTTGACATCATGACAAAGAGAATTCATACAGAAGTTACTAATTGAGATTGCACGGAAAACGAGCACTCATAACTGGTGCTTCCCGTGGTATCGGTAAAGCGATAGCACTAGGGTTAGCGAAAGAAGGTGCAGATGTAGTTGTCAATTACCGATTCAAAGAGAATGAAGCCCAGCATGTAGTTCAACAAATGAAACAAATGGGGCGCCGAAGCCTGGCAGTACAGGGCTCTACCCATGTGGCCCATGACGTGACCAAAATCATCAACACCACTCTGGATTTCCTGGGCCACATCGACATTCTGGTTAATAATGCTGGCATACTGACTAGGACTGCCTTCCTGAAAATACCAGAGGAAGAATGGGATTCCATAGTGGAGACAAACCTGAAGGGCTATTTCCTGGTGGGACAGGCAGTAGCATCCACTATGGTCAAGGATGGCATTCACGGTTCTATAGTCAATGTTTCCTCTGTCTTACAGACTGTCACTGCTCCAAACTTGACACATTATTCGGTAACTAAAGCAGGAGTCGGAATGTTAACCAAACAGATGGCTCTGGAATTGGCCTCAGAAAACATTAGGGTAAATGGTGTAGCACCAGGATTAATATCTACTGACATGAATTCAAAGGATTTAGCCAACAATCAATTTAAGGATTTGATCCTAAGCGACATACCTCTTGGAAAAATAGGCATACCCGAAGATATCGCCGGGTCTGTAGTGTTTTTATGCTCAAACCAAGAAGCAGGGCTCATAACCGGCACTACAATTTTCATAGATGGTGGCCGAAGCCTCAGATAGAAAATATTATGGACTAGGCATTCAATAACCTGGATTTTCGGTATATATTTCATTCATAATTCCAATTGGTTTAGTCCTCTCTTGCTGAGATACGTTTTGTATAAGCATTGCTTTGATTTCCTGTCCTCTCGAACAACTACAGCTTCAATGATTGGAATTTTATTGGTTGCCATAGGAACCTTCCCTCTGGCAGGACAAGAAACCAATCCTGCAACACAAACCCAACTGCCAAGGATTTTCTTGGATTGTGAAGGAATGACTTGCAGGCTCATGAATGAAGTCCGTGTCCAAATACCATGGGTTACCTGGGTTCGAGATCAGAATGATGCTGACTTACATGTGATCACAACGTCCTCCACGACTGGATCTGGGGGTAGTGTGATGCAGGTCGACTATATCGGCTTAGGATCTTTTTCGGACTACGCCGATCAAATGCAGTATTTCTCATACCCGACAGATACAACTAGGGAAATAACTGACTCGGGAGTTCACACTTTGGCATTAGGGCTAGCAAGGTTCGCAGACGTTGCAGGCTATAAAGGTATCGTCAATTTGATCGGAGCTAGAACTGGCGAGACATTAATGACCGAAAGAATTGTCTCTCGAGAAGAAGTCGAGGACCCATGGAACCTCTGGGTTTTCCGATTGAATACAAGTGGAGATTTTGAAGGCGAGTCCTCCCGTGAAACATTGCGAACAAATGCTTCATTCAATGCATCCAAGGTAACACCCGTTTGGAAACACAATTATAGGGTGAGTGTAAATTCAAACCTCATAGAGCAAAAACTAGTCGATGGGACCTTCAAGGATACTCGTATCGATTGGGCTGTAAACCAATATTCCGCTTATGCCCTTACTGAGCATTGGTCTATAGGTAGTCGCTTTGAAGCGCGGAGAATGGAACGGTACAACCAAAAAATAAGGTTCGAACTAAAACCCGCCATAGAATACAGTGTATTCCCTTATCCAGAAGCGACCAGGAGGGCGTTCACTTTTTCATACCTCATCGGACCAGCCTATCGGGAATACTTTCAAGAGACTATCTGGAAAGAAATGAAAGAAACCCGTTGGGAACAAGCTGCCGAAGTAGAATTTTCACAGAGACAAACGTGGGGTGATGCTTCCATAGAGGCATCCGCGTCCCATTTTCTGCATAATATAGACCGACATAACGTGTCACTAAGTGCCAATGCTGATATTCGTATTACCAGGGGGCTAAACTTGAATATAAGGGGAAATATGTCCTGGGTAGACGATCAAATCTGGCTGCCTGGAAAAGGAATTACTGACGAAGAAGCCCTCCTCAATCTACAGGCTCAAGCCACTGACTATAGGTATGGTTTTGACATAGGCCTTTCCTACCAATTTGGATCAATTTTCAACAACGTTGTTAATAACCGTTTCCGTGGAACCGAAGGATTCAGCAATCGTCACAGGTACTAATATATCCTAAGGCTGCCATATGGCAGAACTTACAGATCGCTTCAAAATTTCTAGTGATTTATTCGTTTACCCAATGAGAACCGACCAGACGGATAGGCGAAAGAATTACTGAGCTCTTATTATCTAATATAGATGAACTCTGCGACGGCACAGAAATTCCTACTTTCTTTGGAAATACTGCTAAGGTTCGATTCTAATCGGCCAGGAGAGATCTGACTCTTTCAAACAAAGTTAACATATCACTTTCAGTGTTATAAAAATGAGGTGAAACTCTGATTCGACCTCGCCTCATTGATACAATTATCTTTGATTCGGTCAGCTTCTCTAAGAGCCATTCGGTATCAAGCGAGTCGTGTTTAAATGTGAGGATATGCTTGCGAATAGATGGATCAGGACCGACCGTACATCCCAACTTTGAGAGGTTTTGAGCCAACAATTCCAATAATTCACTAACTTTTGATTCTATTTTTGTAATACCAATTTCATTTATCATTTGCAGGCTTTGACTAAACCCAGCTATTAGTGGGTAAGGTAAGCTTCCTTCCTCAAAACGACCCGAATCCTTCAACAATTCAAAGAACGGAACATCGAAATCCCATCGATTCGTAGTACTTCTCCAGCCCAACAGAGGTGGGTGAACTTGTTCGACAATAGTTGAGTCTACATAAAGGCAACCGATACCCATGATTCCTAGCATCCATTTATGGGAGTCAGCTGATAAAAAATGGATTCCCATTCTCTTGACATCGGTTGGAAGAACTCCCACTGTCTGGATACCATCAACACAAAAAAGTATTCCGTGATCCTTGCAAAGGTCACCCAATGCCTGTAAATCAGCGACATCTCCAGTAGCATAGTTCGCCGAACTTACTGTTAGAAGCTTCGTCTTTCCCTGTATTGTTGCCTCAACCGATTTTTTGTCCAAGATGCCGTCCGGAGTGTCAACAATGTCAAGTTTGGCAATGCCCCGTTTCTCTAGGTCCAGCCAGGGATATACATTTGATGGATATTCTAAAGATGTTGCAACCATTATTCGATCATCTTCCTCCCAATTCAACCCAGCCGCTACAATGGAAAGACCGTGGGAAGTATTCCGGACGAAAGCCACTTCCCCTTGATCACTTCCTATCAATTCAGCGAATCGACTCCTACAATTATCCGCTATAAGTTCTAAGTCTTCGAAACTGTGCATACCCCTTGAATGATCCCCAAAAAACTTCTGTGCGGCTTCTACACAAGAAGGTGAAGGAGGACCAACTCCGGCATGATTCAGACAGACGTATTCTTTAGATATTGGAAACTCAACCAAAGATTTGCTATTACTCATTCCTTTTCCTCATATATTCAAAATTCGGAACAACAATGGCGTCAAGGGATTAGTCTAGGGATGAATTTTGTCAATCCGGCAACACTCCCTACTTCTCCACCATAGAAATCCCCCCAGAAGATAAATTCCAATAGCTATGATTTTCTTGAACTTCTGCATCCTAATCAATCTTAAGATGACTCGCGAGAGGTGCAGCCTTTCTATGGTTTACCAAACAAGAGTATAGCACTGAAATTACCTTCCATTTACATCAGTATTTCGATCCCATCCGGGCAAGAACAAAGAATACAAGACTGGAAAAGCCAACAGGATCGCCATTGTCGAAACAAACATCTCTACCGATGACAAGGGGTCAACCCTATCCTTCAAGACGTTCACAACTACCGCAGAAGGTAAAATCTGCAGAAGCCACCACCCAGATCTCCCCACATCCTGCAATCTCCTGCTGGCCATCGAAATCAATGGTATCAGGACCAATATTTTCCAAGTTACTCTGACCCATGCGTGATCACTACCCAGCGACTGTTCTCCCAACATTAACAAGCCTATAATCACACAAAATACTC
>JAPKDG010000063.1 GCA_028822645.1 Longimicrobiales bacterium
AAAGGTCACCAAGTAGCCTTCATACATCCCAAAGATACAAACGGCATCCTGATAGAACTAGTCCAACATAGAAACAATGTCTGACTACACTTCCGATTTGGAATCCCCAGTTCGCTTCCATTCAAATATAGCTCGATATTACAAAACAC
Organism: Longimicrobiales bacterium; assembly: GCA_028822645.1. Classification (GTDB taxonomy): domain Bacteria; phylum Gemmatimonadota; class Gemmatimonadetes; order Longimicrobiales; family Gaopeijiaceae. The sequence goes on from JAPKDG010000063.1 coordinate 150, forward strand.
CTTTGATACTACGCCTCGTGACTGGAGCATTCATATTCTTCACTTGGTCTTGTACCAACCATGATAAAACAGCTCTCGCTCCTGACTTAAATCGGAAAGATTTTATCTCCGCCTATATAAAGTTAAGCACGGCTGACATGCAGAATCTGGAGGTACGCGACAGCATCCTAGAAAATTTAAATCTTTCCTCTAACCATCTCGAAGAATTCGTGGATTATCATGGGAAAGATGTCGACTTTATGGCTAAACTGTGGGATGAAATAGAAGCAGGCATCGATCTCGCTCTAAATGAGTCTTTCATTGCTCCTTAGTATCTCAAAGTTTTAACGATTTCCTTAATAAGCCTTTGCCCAAACCACTTCCATCTCGGATTTCTGATCTCTTCCAATACACTTGTGTGGAGTCTTGGTAGATCTAAATTCTTCTTCAGGAATACACCTTAAGGTAGCTCCAGTTTGCTCTTTTATAGCCAGCTCGACAGCGGGATCCCCACACCATCCAGTGTAAACATAGCCACCCGGACCATCCATGATCTCCTTTAATTCAGTGATTGTTTTTACTTTTCTATAAGAATTATCTTCACGCCGTTTTACAGCGTTGTCCAACAACAATCCTTGAAGGCTATCTAACTTCTTGGACATTGTTCCCAATGCTTCTAATTGTGATAGTACCTCTTTTTTGGGCTGCCCCTCCGGCACAACACGTTGAACCAAAACAACTTGATTGTTTTCTAGATCCCTAGGGCCAATTTCTAACCGAATTGGCACACCTTTACGTTCCCATTCGTAAAATTTACTACCTGGATTAACGAAGTCCCTAGAATCCACTTTTGTACGAATCCCCTGAGCTATTAGTTCGGAACACATTGACTCGGCTTTTCCCAAAACCGATCCATCTTCTAAGTCTTTTACAGGGACAATCACAACTTGAATTGGAGCGATCTTAGGTGGTAAAACCAATCCTTGATCATCGCCATGAGTCATAATGAGTCCACCTAAAAGTCTAGTTGAAACCCCCCAAGATGTGTTCCAGCCAAACTCTTCTTTCCCGACCTCGGATTGAAATGTGACATCAAACTGACGAGAAAAATTTTGGCCCAAGAAATGTGATGTTCCCGCCTGTAAAGCTTTGTTGTCCTGCATCATAGCTTCACAAGAATAACTCCTGACTGCACCTGCGAATTTCTCTGATTCAGATTTCAGACCTGTCACAGGGGGCATAGCCATCCAATTCTCCATGAAGTTACGATAGACACCAAGCATGATTTTTGTATGTTCTTCAGCTTCTTCTGTTGTAGCATGCAAGGTGTGACCTTCCTGCCAAAGAAATTCTGAAGTACGCAAAAAAAGCCTTGTTCGTAGTTCCCAGCGCATCACATTGACCCACTGATTCAATTTCATGGGTAAATCTCTGTAGCTTTGAACCCATTTAGCCATCATGGACATCACTACAGTTTCCGAAGTTGGGCGAACCACTAGTGGCTCTTCCAATTCTTTTCCACCCGCGTGTGTCACGACCACAAGCTCTGGTTTAAAACCCTCGATATGATCTTTTTCTTTTTCGATAAAACTCATCGGAATTAGTAGCGGGAAATAGACGTTTTGATGCCCTGTCTCCTTAAACATATCATCCAATGCTCGCTGCATATGTTCCCAAATCCCATAACCCCAAGGTCTTATGACCATACTCCCCCTGACGGGCGAATGATCAGCTAGTTCGGCTCGGAATATCAGTTCGTTATACCATGTAGAAAAATCTTCAGAACGCTGAGTTAATTGCTTGTTTTTCCCCATTTATTTCTACTCTTTATCATTGAATTTAGATTTGTGTATTTCTGGGATCCCCTTTGGATTTTTAAGAAAAACAAAGCAACCCAGAACACAAAAAAACAGCACAGACGCAATTGTCCAAAATGTCCTGTAAGGAATTCCCACTAACTCAGAGAGCAGTAGGGCTGTCAAGGCACCGGCTAGCAAAGATAGAAGAGCCGCTGAGATCAAAATTACGATTTCCATCAAGTTCAATCTCCAGACCGCTCGATTGACAATACCCCTTACGATTTTCCCGGTTTCACTATCACTCATGTAATAAATTCTTCCAATCTCATTTCCCGTTGCTCTCCAGTCTTCATATCTTTCAAAACCACCAGACCTCTTTCTAGTTCGTCAGGAGCTAACATGAGAACCTGACATGCACCAATCTTTGAGGCCATCTCTAGCTGTTTTCCGACAGTTTCAGGCCGTAACCCATACAGCACCGTTAAACCATTTTCTCTTTGATTATGGGCTATACTTAAGGCTAAAGTTCGCTGTTCTTCTCCAACAATAACCAGAAATAGATCTACCTTGGCAGATTCTGGTTTAAATAATTTTCGGATACGAAGCAACTCTCCGAGAACCACATCACCCATACCGAACCCTACTGCAGGAAGAGGATCCCCACCTACTAACTCTAAAAGTCTATCATACCGACCACCACCACAAATCGCACGCAAGTCACCAGCCCTATCGAATATCTCAAAAACAATCCCTGTATAATAAGCTAGGCCTCGGACGATTTTCAGATCAAACTGAACATAGGCGCCCAGGCCCTTAGCTTCTAGAGATTCTATATAGATTTGTAAGACGTCTAGTCGCTCAGTTATAGAAATAGACGCTTCGAATTTTTGACGTAAAACTTCTATTTGATCCTCATAGCAAATTTCCAACACCTTCTCAGCTGCTTCAGTATCTAATTCAGCTTCCGCACATAACCTGTCCATCGAACGATTCACCTTGGTGCGTTCCATTTTGTCTATGATAGTAAATACTGTAGAGACATTGTCTGGCTTGACTCCAAGAACCAGAAGTATTTCAGTCATCAATTTGCGATCTGACACCCTCGCAACGATATGGTTCTCCCTCAGTCCAAGTTCTCTCAAACCATCCAAAGCTACTGCCAACACTTCCACGTCAGCGCCAACACCCTGTTCGCCGACTATGTCAACATTCCATTGAAAATGCTCGCGGAGTCTTCCTCTCTGCTGTCTCTCATAGCGGAATAACTGCGGCAATGAAAACCACCTGATCGGCTTCGCCATAGCCCTATGACGTCCTGCCAGTATTCTAGCCAATGAAGGCGTCATTTCCGGGCGTAGGGCTATTTTCCTTTGACCCTTGTCTTGGAAATTATACAGCTGCTGGACAATTTCCTCTCCGCTTTTCTCTACGTATAAATCCAAAAGCTCTAAAGGAGGGCCACCGTATTCTGAAAATCCATAACGAGTAGAAACCGTTCTCCAAGAATCGAATATATGCAGAACACCATCCAGTTCTTCTGGGGTAAAATCCCTAAACCCAGGCAGTCGTTCAAATTTTGATTTGGCCATATCTAGTTGATCCTAACAAATTGAAACAATTTAGAATAATAACTCAAACAACTACTTCGAATAAATGCTAATCGTCTTGTATGTCAAAATCCAATGTGCTTAACACGTCCCCTACCGTATGGGCCGAACCAGTTACTACTACTGTGCCTTTTTGTGCCAATGTTTCTGCCATTACAAGCGCATCGGCAAAATCTGGACACACTTCAATTTCGGAATCATCTAAGATAGTCGAGACTTCACTTAAATCCCACCGACGATCAATTGGAGCCGAAATCGATTGAGTCAGAACAACATAATCAGCCACATTGACTAATTCAAAGAATATACCTTTCCAATCTTTATCTACCAAAACACTTACTAAAACAACTGTTGGACCTTCCAACTGGAGGCAGTTCAATGTGTTCGCTAATGCTGAGGCCCCAGCTTGATTATGAGCAATATCGAAAATCCAAGTGACACCACTCTTTTTTTCTACCTGAATTCTTCCAGGCCAGTCAACAAGACTACTACCCTCAATCAAGGCTTCTTTTTTCGGCAGAAATGGGCCTGGTAATTGTTCCATTACAGCCAGGGCCAAGCTAGTATTGATGGCCTGATGATCTCCGATTAGAGGTGTGAAAATTTCTAGATTTCCCCAACTCTTGTACCAAGACTTAAAGGATGTACCTTGGAGGCTGACTTCAACTTGAGTCACCGGATTCTCATAAAATGTAGGAAATAACTGAGACTTCCTTTCTCTACAGACACGACTAAACATTTCTAATAAATGCTTATCGGTTTCACTAGTAAATAATGGAATTCCTTCTTTGACAATCCCCAATTTCTCAAAGGCAATCTCTTCTTTGGTATCCCCTAGGTACTCCCTGTGATCCATCTGAATATTAGTAATAACAGTCGAAATAGGCTCAACAACATTCGTGGCGTCCAATCGACCACCTAGCCCTACTTCTATGATGGCTATCTCTACTTTGCTCCGTTGAAACATATGAAAAGCCAATCCTGTCGTGGCCTCAAAAAAACTCAACCCACACCGGTTCATTTCAGGTCCCAACTCAATTATTAAATCCTTCAGTGTTTCATTTTTAACACAACTACCGTCTATCTGTATGCGTTCATTAAATGAGCAAAGGTGCGGTGATGTATAAAGACCAACTGAATAGCCCTGCAAGCTGAGCACTGAAGTTAGACTGGCAGCTACAGAACCTTTTCCATTGGTGCCGCCTATATGTATCACTGGATATTTAAGATGAGGCGCCCCAGTATTGGTCAGGAATTTACTAATCCGCTCAAGCCCCCAATGCACGCCTCTTTCCATGCCAGGAACAAATTGGTCCAAAAGGTAACAGGCTAAGTCAATTTCCTCCTGGCCAGAGTTTTCTAGTAATTTTTCCTCAGATTTCATCAACCGATCATATGAGTCAGCAAAGTCTCGATAGTATATTTCAGATCTCTGCGGTCTACAACGCAGTCGATCATTCCATGAGACAAGAGAAATTCCGATGTCTGAAAGTCTTCTGGTAGCTCTTGTCGAATCGTATCGCTGATTACTCGAGGACCAGCAAATCCAATCAATGCACCGGGCTCAGCTATATTTATGTCTCCCAACATAGCATGAGATGCAGTGACTCCTCCTGTCGTGGGATCGGTCAATAGTGAAATATACGGCAATCCTTCTGTATGCAGTCTCGCTAAAACTGAAGAGGTTTTGGCCAATTGCATTAAAGAATATATTCCTTCCTGCATACGAGCACCTCCAGATGCACTGACCACAATAAGCGGTATTCGGTAGTCCAAGGCAGCCCGACCCGCCCGAGCAATTTTTTCTCCCACGAGTGAACCCATAGATCCACCTACGAACCTGAAATCCATGAGTGCCACTGCAACTCGATGTGAACCAATGGTGCCCATACCCGAAAGGACAGCACTATTTCTACCCACTTTCCTTTCAGCAGATCTCAATCGTTCACCATATGGCTTGAGGTCAGTGAACTTCAAAGGGTCTTCGTTCTTAAGATTTGCATCTATTTCCTCAAACGACCCATCATCCAAGAGCAAGTCAACATATTCGTCCGGCGATATTCGAAAATGGTAGTTACAACTCGGACAGACTCGCAGTGATTGTATGAGCTTTTCAGCATATAGAATCTTATCACACCCCTTGCATTGATCAAAAACATCGTTGGGGACATCCCTTTTTTCGCTATTTGTAAGGGGAGCTTTATTTTTATGAAACCAAGTCAATTCTAGTCCTCCTGAACTACCCTGGTCGCTATACCAACTGCTACCCAGGACATGAGCAAAAAACTTCCTCCATAACTAACAAATGGCAGGGGTATGCCTGTAACAGGTACCACATTTATTGTCATGCCAATATTAACAAAGATGTGTACAACCCAGGCACCCAAAATACCGAAAATCACCAAGCCTGCAAATGTATCAGATGTCTCTTCAGCCATCTTTAGTAATCTATAAAAAATAAAGCCGAAACCAGCTAAGGTACACACTGTTCCAACATATCCAAGTTCTTCGCCAATTACAGAAAAAATGAAGTCCGTGTGTTGTTCAGGAAGAAAATTGAATCTTTTTTGGGTTCCTTCCATAAAACCTTTCCCAGTCATGCCGCCACTCCCTATCGCAACCATGGACTGTATTACGTGATAACCAGCTCCCCTGGGATCAACAGTCGGGTCCAAGAAAACCAGTAACCGATTCTTCTGATAATCTGCTAGAGAATTCCAGAGAGGTGTGGAAATAGTTCCAGCTATAAGATTCCCTACCATAACAGCCAGTGACTCAATAAAAAACAATCTGTGACGATACCAATAGAGAAATCCGATTAATAAAACAAAATAAGCAGCCCATATTTTAGCATCATAGCTCAGGACCAAAGACAATCCGGGGCTGGCGAGAAGAATCAGATGTACGATGGGAGTCCCCGCCCAAAATAAAATTGCAAAAAGAATACCTACAAAGGATAAAGCTGTCCCCAAGTCTGGCTGAAGAATAACCAAGAGCAGAGGACCAAAAACAAGCGCTGCCGGGAGGATTACCGCTCGTAAACTACGAAAATCCCCTGCGTATCCCGAAATATATTTTGCAAGAGCTAAAATTGTTGTCACTTTCGCTATTTCTGCTGGTTGGAACCTAACAAACCCAAGATCAAGAAAACTACTGATACCCGCGGCCGTTCCCGATCCTGTACCAAAAAATAGAGTCAAGACCAACAATAAACAACTCAGTCCATACAAGGGATATGCGAACCACTCAAGCCACCGAACATGCATCCGTTGGATGAGAGTGAAAGCCAACAGCGATAGTGTCCACCATAGTATCTGACGTATCCATGCATCTTGGCTCACGACACTAGGTATGTTGAGAACACCAGCGGAATAGATCATCGAAATCCCAAATATTGTCATAAATGCAACACCTAATACCAACTGTGGGTCACCTGACCACGATGAAAATACTTTGCGGATTCTAGGTACCATCAGTTTTGATCAGTCCTGCCAACGTGCCCAAGGAACTGGGCGCCCCGCCCGAAGATGCTCTGCAAGGGTCTGAATAGTGTCAATTGGCATTCCATATTTGTTGCGTAGATAATAATCTGCTGTCTTCACCGCTATCGGTGCTGCAATAGAAGAGCCACTCTCCCCAAATTCAACTAGAACGACGATTACAATTTCAGGTTCTTTCCCCCAAGGCCCTACCATCCCGGCGAACCAAGCGTGGTCTTTCCCCCTACTTGATGCATTCTGACCAGTTCCTGTTTTTCCCATAACTTCCCAATGCTCTAAAGAGCCCGAGAGATGTGCCGTTCCCCCTGGCATTGTCACAGCACGTAGCCCCTCTCTGACTTGCTCAATACTTTCTTTAGAAAGGTCAAGGCTCCATCCATCAGTAGGAGACACCCGCTTTCCGAAAATGTGAGGCGCCGGTGCAGTTCCATCCCTAGCTAAAGCCAGATAAAATTGGGCCATTTTCAAAGGAGTTTGTGAATTAGGCCCCTGTCCGATTGCTAGACTCAAGACTTCCCCATTCAATGGCTTATAACCAAATCTGCGTTCCCAAAACTCGCGACCTTCTGGAAAGATGCCATTCCTCTCACCGGGTAGATCTATACCACACTGTTGGCTGAATCCTATTCTGTTACCAGCTTCCAAGAGTGGATCCAAACCCACCCTTAATCCCAATTGGTAGAAGTAAACATTACAAGAATGTGCAATTGCTCCAGCTAAATCTAGAAACCCATGCCCAGCAGAGAACCAACATCCTCTCTGCAACCCACCGTAAGTCATACTTCCAGTACAGGGTATGGGCATAACCTCGTGTGGTCCTACCACACCCAAATCTAATGCTATCGCTGCGGAAGCCAATTTCCAAGTGGATGCAGGTGGATAGAGACCCATGATCGCCCTATTCAACATAGGGTTATCAGGATCTGATTGAATATTTTTCCAATCTATTTCGCTAAGACCTCCAACAAAATTATTTGGATCGAAATTTGGGGCTGAATAAAGAGCTAAGACTCCCCCATCTTCTGGATTAAGAGCTACTACAGCACCTGGCAAAGAATCCGGAAAAATCTTATGGATCCATCGCATTAGGTCCAAATCTAGAGCCAGTTCAATGTCTTGTCCTGGATCCCCAGTATCCTCCTTTATACCTACCATCGATCCCACAATGCGTCCAGCAGCATCTACTTCTAGATATCGGACTCCATTCGTTCCCTGCAATGTCTCTTCATACTGCAACTCCACACCAGTCTTGCCAACCAGGGTTCCTCTTTCATAGTCAGAGAACATGTCTGTGTCCAATTCCTCTGTGCTAACTTCACCTACATAACCCAAAGCGTGAGAAATAGCTTCGCCACCCACATATCTTCTTTTGGGAACCATTTCTATGAACACTCCGGGAAACTCTGACTTACGTTCCTCCAACAGGGCCACTTCTTCAAAAGTAGCATCGACATCTACAATCAGTGGCTCATACAATCGCACTCTTTCTTTGAGCTCAGTGATCCTTTGTTCAGA
>JAPKDG010000064.1 GCA_028822645.1 Longimicrobiales bacterium
TTCTTGGAGAGTCAAGTCTAATTCGATGTCATCAGTGCCCCCCGAAAGTCTGAGTGGGAATACGGTCTCGTTTTGGTTCGATCCCTCAAGGAACCAGTCCTCTACCCAAATCCTCAAGGGTGGTGTTTCCGAGCCCGCTAACCCGACGGCACCTCTAGCAAATTTCTCCTCAAAAAAGAAGTCATCATTGTTGATGTCCGTTAGCGCGAAATGCCCCATGTACGCCTGGTTCGTGTTCCAAGCGGAGTTCCCATTGGATTTTTCTGGAGATAACGCATTACGAAAAATTGTGAACTGAAAGCCAAAAGGGTCGCCGTCCTGAGAATTGAGATTGCCCGTCACGTACCACCATTCTGTTCGGAACGATTCGTGTGGCCCGTGGTCCTCAGGGAAATTAAACGTTCGGGCAGTGAGTGCCCGAGAATACCCCACGGTATCAATCCCCCCAAGCATTTCTGTCAATGACAAGGTCTCTGGGTTAGTCGTAGTCTCATCAGAACCTTGGCAAGCCATCAAGAACACAGCCAAGCTCAGTATTGGGAGTGGGTTTACTGATCGAAGCTTTGTAAGAATCAGATCAACAGTCATTCGCCGATTCTCCTGAGTGCCACAGAAGGCGAAGTGTTCGCCATTCGGAACGCTGGATAAATGCCAGCCAATAGAGCGGCGAAGAAAGCGAGGGCTATTCCTTGAATGATCACCTCGGGATCGATCTGCATCTGGATGCTCCAGCCAAATGATCTTTTGTTGATCACGTTGATCATGACAATTGAGAGCAGAATTCCCACTGGAATCGCAAGCACGCCAGCGATGAGTCCCATTAAACCACTTTGACCGACGACCAGGCGCCACAGCTGGGCAGGGGTCAGTCCAGATGCTCGGAGCAAGCCCAGTTCATGCGTTCTCTCCATCTGTAGTGCGGTCAACGCGCTTAATACGCCGACGAAAGCCACAATAAAGGTCAGCAAACGAAGCACTCCGGTCACCTTAAAAGTTCGATCAAAAACCTCCAGAGAAGCCGACCGCAGAGTTGCGTTAGACCGAACTGTCACTTCTCGGCCCACCGGTACGTTATCTAGAAGATCTTGTACAACCCCATCTGACTGTGAGCTGTCACCCAAGAACAACCCGAGCGACGTCACCCCGTCATCATTGTATGCCGTATTATATACATCTCGTGAGACTATGATGGTCCCCTGTTCGGATCCGTAGTCGTAAAACACGCCAAGGATAGGGAGCGATCTAGCAGATTTCTCACCTGCAAGAGATATTGAGTCCCCTACATCCAACTGTCTTTGATACGCATAGGGTTCGGATACGATTGCCCCTCTGCCTAGCTGGAAATCCCTGATTATGGCATCAGAATCACCAGATTGAAAATCAAACGCTCCTTCTCCTCTCTGGTCTAATTCCAGGGCGACCAACCTATACGTGTCCTCGGCCCTGATGACGTCAACGGCCCTGTATGTGCTGTAACCCACCACGCCATCGGCCGAGACAAAATCCTTGATCAAGCTGTCAGACAAAGTGCCCGAAGCCCTTGAGGCTTGGGGTCCGGGCAGGGATACGTATATATCAGCCTGGAGCGTGCCGTCTAGCCAATTGATCAGAGTCCCACGAAAACTGTTAATCATGATCCCCAGGCCGACAGTTACAGAAACCGCTATCACCAAAGCAGCTATCGCGGGAGCAGTCCGGCTCAGTGTTGTCCTTATACCTCGGGCAGCCATCGACCCGAGGGTGCCGAAAAAGGAAGACAAAATCGGCTGAACGAACTCTATCAGCACGACTGTTCCCAGAGGCGTAATCGCTGCCATTCCCGTTATGATAGCAAAAAGTGAAATAAAACTGACGCTTAGGCTTCTAGTCGGGAGCAAAAGGACTAGCCAACCCAAAAGACAAAGTGCTAATCCGGACCATGCAAGCATGGGAATCACTCTTCTGGTCTTGGATTCAATGATGGACCGGGTGGAGGCTGCCCTAGGTGTCGAACCTGCAGCCTCTAGGGCTGGTGGCAAGGAAGAAATTACGGTGGCACCGATGCCCATAGTGAGTGCTTTCAGCAAACTTACCGTATCAATCGATATTTCTCTCACTGAAAGTGCGAAATACAAATCATTGATGGTTTGGGTAATTAATCCGATTAAGCCCTGAGCCAGAAAAACACCTAACGCCAATCCAATGACTGTTCCCACCGTTCCCACCCAGAATGCCTCTCTGAGTATCAGTCTTAAAATCTCATTTCGGGTCACTCCTAGCGCGCGGAGTCTGCCAAAGGAAGTTCTGCGGCTCACAACGGAAAAGGTCATAGAGTTATAGATGAGAAACATCCCGAACACGATGGCCAGAAGGCTTAGCGCTGTCAGATTTACATCGAATGCCCGAATCATCCCGGCCATTGTCTCTGATCGGGTTCCGACATTTTCCAGTCGGAGCCCACTCGGCAGATTATCTGTGATCTCTCCTATCGTCCGTTCATAGGAACGTTCAGAATCCAGAATTCGTAAGTCGATTCTGGTTAAAGTGCCGACCATGCCGAACACCTCTTGGGCACCCGAAATATCCATAACTAGGACATCGGATAGCCCGGATCTAGTGAGTCTGTCTTCCGACTGGAACAATCCAACAATCGGGAGTGCCCACCTCACACCAGAACTGAAAATCACGATGGAATCACCCGTCGTGAGTCCTCCCTCTGAGGCAAGTTCCTCCGTAAGGATTACTCCGCCTTGGGTAGTGATAAATTGATTAACATCTAGGCTAGGGGAATTCCCAGACGTATAAGGCCGGAATGGCCCTTCAGAGAAAGGGTCTAACCCCAAAATCTTAAGAGTTCTGCCCGGCAATGAAGTCGAGGTCACCAATCCTTCGACCACCGGTGCGGCCTCCGTTATGTTCAGGTCAAGCTTAAGCCGAGTGAAGAAATCTTCATCAATAGACCCTCTGTCACTCTGTATCGCGTGGGTCGCTAGTCCTGCAACCGTCTCGGCGGAAACCTGGAAGCCAATTCTTGCACTTTGTATCGCGAGATCTATGGATAGAACTACCGCGACGCCAAGTGCAACTCCCAGCAACGATAGAACGCTTTGGAGGCGATGTTGTTTGAGATAACGTACACTGGCCTTGTTTAGTAACCTCAATTTCTAATATTCCACCAAGCCACCATGATCTAGCGCGAGTGCTCGGTCCATCCGGTCAGCCAAATCTCTAGAATGAGTGACCACAACCAAGGTTGTCTTTCCACTCGTGAGAAGATCTTCTAGTCTTTCCATTAACCGATGACTTGTGTCTTCGTCTAGGTTGCCGGTTGGCTCATCTGCGAGCAACAGTGAGGGCTCGTGGACTACAGCTCTAGCTATCGCGATTCTCTGTTGTTCGCCCCCCGATAGGCGATCTGGAAAACTGTCAGCGCGTTTGGATAGCTCCACCATTTCTAACAAAAACCGAGCTCGCTCGTTGGCCTCGTTCCCGGTTTTTCCGATCAGTTCTAGGGGTAAAAGCAGGTTTTCAAGAACGGTTAAGGCGGGCAGAAGATTAAACGACTGGAAAACAAATCCGATCTGATTTCTACGAAACAGTGTCCTCTGGTTCTCTGAGAGAGATCTGAGGTCTAATCCATTAATCTCGATGGTCCCTGAATCAGGCTCATCAATTCCACTCAATAGATTTAATAACGTAGATTTACCAGATCCTGACGGGCCTAGGATGGCTACTCTCTCTCCTGCACGGATGGTTGCAGAAGCTCCATCTAAGACCGCTCGTTGTTCATCACCAGACGGATAAACTTTTCTTACATTGATTATTTCTACTGAAGGGCCTGATTCTATCACGTAAACACTTTTTCTTTTGGTTGTCGTTAGTAGTTATCGTATAGGTGAATTTAATCCAAACTAAAGATCAGAAATCTTCAGTTTCAACCAAGACTTACACCATTCTATGGGTTTAGTTCACATCAATTATAGAGAGGTCAGTCAGCTCTCCTGAACAGTCTGGCCGATTGTAGGAAAAGCAGCATGAAAAATCCGTTCAGTCCTAGGATTTCGAGCACCGAACTGACTGGAGATAGGTGCTTGCCGATTACTATCGCATAGACCGCAAGTAGGCCCATGCCGATACCCATCGCAGTAGCGGTGTACTTCATGGCTGGTGGTTTGAAGCGTCCAATAGACGCTCCAGCTATCCCCAGGCCTATAAGTGCGAAATACAGTCGATCAAACGGGTCGCCTTCCACTCCGATGATGCCGACGGCTCCGATCAAAACACAGATCATGAGCGATCCCAGAATCGCAAACAGCATCCCTCTTCTATAAGAACGGCGTTGTGTATCGGTCATTTATTTGGCCTTGTTAAAAAATCCAATACCGCCTGCTAGGACAGAGAGTAGTCCAACAAAGAAAATGGCCATCCTAGCTTGCTCGTTGAATCCAGAAACGATGACCAGGATGAGTCCGCATTTGATTAAAATTATGTTGACCCACTGATCTCTTAGGGACCAATTCATGGCCCCTCTTCGCACACCAGATGGATCTGGCCGTAGGTATGGAACGCAGTGTCCAGATCGACTTGGCCGGTGCATTCCATGGCCTGGCTTGTAGATGCCACGAGTTCCTTGGGTCCCGATGTGAGGAACGGGATAGCGACTGCGATACCGATTCCCAGGAATAGTCCTAGCAGTAAATTTCGTTCTTTGCTCAGTGATTCCATGACATTTCTCCTTTTTCAGTGCTGATTGAACCTACGATGTTTGCATTGAGGATAAAATGGTAAAAGGCTTAGGTGAAAACTCTGCCCTAGTCTTTTCTAGAAAGGCAGTCTTTCCCTTGCGTAACCATGGGGAATATTGAAGTGCATTCCAACCTCAAAGCTCAGGTTGTCGGCGCGCGAGTGACGCATGTTATCAATCTTAACGGTTCCGTCCTCATAAAGACCGAGGTCTCCCTTCACCATATACTTCCGAGTTCCATGATACTGGTATGCGAACCCTAAATTCAGGCCGATGATCTCGCTAAAGTGGTAGCGCAAGCCTCCTCCAGTTCGGGCAGCAATCCCCCAGTCATTGTGGTAGTTTTCGCTACAGTAGTCGCCTGAATTACCCTCATTACACAGCCAGTCCATTCCTAAACTCGTGTAGAATACTGACGGCCCCACAGTGGCAAAAAGATAGGGCTGAATCGGTCCGCGACTGATGGTCCACTCCGGGCCGACTCCGAACTGGAAGATGCCGTTGGTAGTAACTATGTCTCCTTTCATCCAGCATGGTGTCGTGAGACAAGTTGGGTGGTGTGCTCTATCGTAGATATTCAACGATAGATCGAAGCGAGCTCCAAAATTACCAGTCTGTGAGGGCATCCAGGTTATACCGCTAGTAAAACCTAATCCTCCTCCACTAAGCTCACCGAATCGGCCTAGTCCTTCTGAAAGCATGAAACTTGCGTCGATGCCTAGTAGGCGAGGATTCCACTCACGATCGTCCTGTGCTTCAACCGGTGATGCCCAGGGAATGAGAATACATAATCCTAGTACAGTGGCTATCGCTCGCATCTTTACTCTCCCAGTTCTGAATTCTTCCGTTTTTCCAGCAGCCAGAGCGTCAGGAAGAATACAATCAGTAAGGGCTGCAGGACTACAAAGATTACAATGTTCGCTAGCTCATAGCCCATGCCAGTCCACCGACCGATGAGTTCCAGGACCAGTACGCAGAATCCAAAAAATGCGTTGATGGGATCTGCACTGGCATAATTCAAGATTACATCGTGACATGCTATCAATTCTTCCATGATTTTTCTCCACTGAAGCGAGTTGTTAATTCAGTGAAATGCAAAAAACATGCCAGACCCCTCTAATCGGGACGGCCGGATTTGAACCGGCGACCCCCTGAACCCCATTCAGGTGCGCTACCGAGCTGCGCCACGTCCCGAGAAGCAGGGAATATAGATATAGATGGAGACGGGCTCAACGGAGTGGTACTAGAAGATGTCTTTCGGATGGCGCTAAACGCTCTAACTTTGGATGCTCGTAGCAGACTCGTGAACTGAATGGATACCTCTAAAGGATGACCGTGGAACACAACCGCTCCAACAAAGCGATCGAACAAGACCAGGCATGGGATCAGTTCGTTCGAAACACATCCAACGAGATCGGCTTTGATGACCAGTGGGAATTCTTTGAGACGAATTTTGAAGGTCGTCCTGAGACGGATGGCCCTCCTATCGTCTGGAGCCCGGACCTGGAGCGGGACCGCACAAACCTAGCCAGGTTCATGGAGCTGGCCGGAGTCGACAGCTACCAACACATGCACGAGCAATCATGCAGCGATCGTTCGGGGTTTTGGAAGATGGTGGTCGAGCGCCTCAGTATACAGTTTGGTGAAGAGTCGGCTTCCGTTTTGAGCTCCAGGAACGACCCTAAGAATCCCGAATGGTTCGCGGGCGCCACAATGAATATCGTCGACTCGTGTTTCTCGGCACCTGCAGAACGCCCAGCGGTCGTGACTCGTAAAGAAGGATCGACCGAGCTCGCCGTCACGACCTACGGCCAGCTAGAAGAACAGGTGAACCGGGTGGCCAAGGGCCTGAAGGACCATGGATTTTCAGTGGGCGACCGGATCGCACTCTATGTGCCCATGACCCTCGAGTGCGTGGTGGCTTACTTGGGAATCATAAGAGCGGGGTGCTGCGCAGTATCTATCGCCGACAGTTTTTCCTCAGAAGAGCTGGCCAAGCGATTGGAACTAGCCGAAGCGAACGGTCTGATTACGGTCGACACTCAGACTCGGGGCGGGAAGACGCTGCCCATGTACCCCAAGGCGGTCGATGCTGGAGCTCCCAAGACGGTGGTCATCCCCGAGGATAGCGAACCGAGTGATTCGCTGCGTGAGGGGGACCTGACTTGGCAACAGCTCATAGATAATGACGGGAACTGTGAGAAAATCATCGGAGATCCCTATCAGCCAATCAATATTCTGTTCTCGTCGGGAACAACTGGCACACCCAAGGCGATTCCGTGGAACCATCTGACCCCCATCAAGGCGGCAATGGATGGCCATCTTCATCAGGATGTCCGCCCTGATGACGTAGTGGCCTGGCCCACCAACATCGGATGGATGATGGGCCCGTGGCTGATCTTTGCGAGTCTAATCAATAAAGCAACCATCGCTCTGTTCGAGGGGAATCCCGGGGGACAGGAGTTCACCGATTTTGTCGAGGACGCTGATGTCTCGATTCTGGGCGTAGTCCCGGCCCTAGTGAAGACGTGGAAAACGAATGGGTCCATGAAATCGAAACGCTGGTCATCGTTACGGGTTTTTTCATCGACTGGCGAGCCGTCGAACAGAAAAGACTATCTGTGGCTGATGAGTCGTACCGACTATCGAGCCCCAGTCATCGAATACTTAGGAGGTACCGAGATTGGAGGCGGGCATATCACGGGAACTTTGATCCAGCCGGCATCGCCCAGCACGTTTACTACCATGGCACTTGGAATCGACAGTGCAATCGTGACTGACGGCGGCGGGTTCGCCAACGAGAATGAAGCTGGCGAGCTGTTCTTGATTCCTCCGTCGATCGGACTCTCTCAGATCCTTCTGAGCGCTGAGCACGATGACGTCTACTATCAGGGATGTCCCGCTGGTCCAGCTGGGGAAGTTCTCAGGAGGCACGGCGACCGGATCCGAAGACTGTCCCAGGGTTTTTACAAAGTAGAGGGTAGGATGGACGACACCATGAACCTCGGGGGCATCAAGATCGGATCCCTGGAGCTGGAACGAGTACTCGAAACTCATCCAGCTATCGGTGAGTGTGCAGCGGTAGGTATCGCCCCGCCCGACGGGGGCGCCGAACAACTGGTGATTTATGTGGTGCCGAGTCCTGGTGCCGATGTGCAGCCCGCACAGATGAAGTCCGACTTGGACCGCGAGCTGAGTCGGTCAATGAATCCGCTGTTCAGAGTATCAGAGGTCATTGTAATGGATCAGTTGCCGAGAACGGCGTCCAACAAATTGATGCGCAGGAAGCTGCAGGAATCGTACTAACAAGTTCTCGGATTGTTGACGCGCACAGTGTGACTGATATTGAAAGGGAGGAGCAGTAATAGTAGGATTAGTATATCTCATCACTACGTCAAATATCTTCAAATGGCTGATGGGGAGGGAGGGATGGTAGGGCTTACTAACTCACCGAAGGTGCCGGAGATTCTGGTACAGGCACCAAAAATAGTTTTTTGGACTACTGATGAATAGATATTTTCTAGGGAGCTACACATGACACGCTATCGATTTCGCGGAATCTTTTTGCTTTTTTTGGTGGGGCATGCAACGGCGTGTGCTTCCCGCAGCTGGCAGAGTACTGGTTTGTCCCCTTCTCTGGATTCTGCAGATGTTTCAGGAGGTAATTCTCTAGCACGTTA
>JAPKDG010000097.1 GCA_028822645.1 Longimicrobiales bacterium
CTTTAGTTAATTGATTTAATTCTTCAATGATCTGAAAGCGTTCGGTTTCGGTGCTCTGTTTCGGGAGCTTGTCTGCATTGCCGCTGAATTTGATGTGTTCGTACCTATTCTGGACTTGCGATAGTAGGGGGCTTATTTCATTGATGTTCTTTTCAGATATTATTTTTCTGAGGCAATCATATGCTATGAGATTAAATTCAGTACCTGATACGTTGTTTTTCTTCAATGTTTCTAGAACTTCTTTAGCGCTTATTTTTCCGTTTTTCTGTGTTTTCTTTTGGTGAAGGCGTAGCCACGTGGCGGCTATAATTAACAAGGTAATGGACAGTAGGTTTACTGACCAGAAGGTTGGGTTTCTCCATGCAGGAGTGGAGGCGACAGACCATTGAGGTGTGATGGTGCTACCCATCATTAAAATATCAGACAGTGCCGATTCTGGTGGGGCAGTATTATTGTTTGATGAATTTAAATCTGATGGAGTTTGTTTCTTTGTGAATCCTGAATTGAGCGCGACTTCCTCAACTTTTAGAGGGATCCTGTCAGTCAGGAGGGTCACGTACTGTTCTTTTTTTGAATCGAATACCGTGAGGCGGAACGTTGGAAGCTGGTTGTGTTTTTGTTCGGGAACTATGTTTTGTGAGAAGATTAGCTGTGAAGGTTTGCCGGGTTCACCACGCTGCAGATCCAGTTTGGTTGGTTCGTAAAATTTCCATCCAGAAGTTGAAGTAGGATTGGGAGATTGAAGAAATTCAAAGCTGCCATTCCCTGTCACGGTGAAGCGCATTGCGATAGGTTCTCCAGTCTTTACTGATAGAGGGTCAGCTTGAAGGCTAAGTGTAAAATTTCCAATGGCTCCTGAAAAATCCGCGGGTCGTCCCTCGGCAGGTAATGATCTAGAGACAATGCTAACAGGTTGTGATTTTAGATCGAACCGTTCATCTACGCGTCTCCTGCCTGTAGTGCTGGGTAATTGGATGAGAGGTTTGAATGAGGCGGTAAGACTGAGGTCGCCAGATTTTAGTGGAGATATCTGGTACAGGAACCGAATCGCCCTTTTCCCGTTAACTGGTGGCGCTTCTTTGGGACCGGCCAGATAAACGGCTCGGATACCATCTCCTGAAAGTTTAACGATGTTATTCCTTTCGGAGTAGATTTGTGTGTTGGGTTGAAGGAGTAGAGTAATTTCTGTAAAAACTGATTCGCCCACGAAAGGGGATCCGTTAGTAGCTTTCACTACAAGTTCTGGGCTCAGTGCTCTTTCTTGAGCCGTCTTTTTACGGATCTGAAGTTTTGCGGTTTCTGTCTCATAAAGGGTCCCATCCGTGGCCTTAAATATTCCTTTGATGTTATATTTACCTGCGCCGCCGTGCACTTCGAAAGAGTATGTGGTTACTCTAGTTACTCCTTGATTGCTGCGCATGAATTCGAAGCCTTTGCCAATGTTTCGGACGGTCAGATTTCCCCCTTCAATTTTAAGTTGAGGTTCTTCAGAGCTAATTTTACCAGCGGCGCTAACTGAAATCTTTGCCGTGGATCCTTCACGTATGATGTTCCCATGTTCTATGGCTATGTGAAGATTTACTTGAGCCTTGGCTGCCAATGGAGCCATTGCTAATAGGAAAAATCCAAAGCTCTGTAATTTTGATTTCACCAGTCCTTTGAGAATCGAGCCTTTGATCTTCTGGGAAGTGCTCGTAGTATCTGTTCGTTTGCCAAAGCTTCGAGTTGGCGCTGCGCTTCTTCTTTTGAATAGCCCGTTTTAGAGTTCACTTTCTGATTTTCTTCTGAGGTGCCTTGCTGTTCTTGAGAGTTTTGCTCGTCCTGGGAGTCTTGCTCGTCCTTGGGATCTTGCTCGCCCTTGGGATCCTGCTCGTCCTTGGAATCCTGCTCGTCCTTGGAATCCTGCTCGTCCTTGGAA
>JAPKDG010000098.1 GCA_028822645.1 Longimicrobiales bacterium
ACTGGCATACCAATAGTCTTGATGATATGCACCAGGAACTTAGCTGATTCTGTGTCACTGGCATTCTGAGAAACTACATGGATATCATCAGGGTCTTCATAGAACATTTCGCCTGGTGACAGGGTCACCAACTCCCCTCCCGCGACTTGCATGTTTACTCGACCTTCCAATACATAGACGAAAACATGGGCATTATGACGATGGGGTGAGGATTCCTGTCCAGGAACGAGGGTTATTTCAGAAACCAAGATCTCTTGGTTTTCTGGCAACTCAGGCAATGGCATATTTAGTAATTGCCCCTCAACACCATTAAATGGAATGACCATACCCAGAAGTAGTCCAAGGATTAGGTTCTTTTCTTTGCTCAGTGATTCCATCATTTCCTCCTCATCGAATGTGCAAACACTGTTTATATATTCTCGTGATGTGGCACTCACACAAGGGGGGGGTGCCCCACTGGGGGTTGCTACAACCAGCATTGGTGAATGTCCACTTATCTAGGACCTGCCCCAGTCCATTGGCAGAAAGGGGGGGCTATTTGGCAGACAAGTGAAATTAGCTTTTTGGGGCTACTTGGAGGTTGCAATGGCCACATTATGGCCACATTCTCAACCAGAAGTAGTGGACCTACACAGAAATATGTAGAGAAAACCCTTGTTCTATCTAGATTTCTAAAGAGCTGGCGAACGGACTCGAACCGTTGACCTGCTGCTTACAAGGCAGCTGCTCTACCAACTGAGCTACGCCAGCAATAACGCAAGATAAAATATCCTAAACAGTAAGAGTTGCCCACCCGAAGAAGTGAATTCAGACAATCGGCTGGCGCTAGACGAATATCCAGGGGCATATTTCATTCGATAGGTAACGAGAACTTGGATTTAATTTTCCTTCTTTGATTTCAAACACGGTGTGAGATAAATGAGCAACCCTAAACGTTCAGAATCCAGTGCTGGTTCCAAGGATAAATCTTTGGAACCCACTGATGGTAAATTGGGACAGTTATCTACAATACTTTTCCTTGCATCATTTCTATCAATCTCATGTAGTCCAAATACACCGATAAACTCTGACGTCTTCAGTAACCCTGGAGTCTCTGCGGCCATGCAGTCCATTACTCCCCAAGCTATAGAACAACACATCAGGGTACTCGCAGCTGACAACCTTGAAGGCAGAGCTCCTGGCACTGAAGGTTTTGAGGGGGCTTCTCTTTATGTGGAATCGGAACTCCAAAAACTAGGACTCACCCCGATGGGATCAGACGGAACTTTCCGTCAGCCTGTACCTCTTCAGGAAAGTATCGTCAATGAACCTGAAAGTGGCTTATCGATGATGGTGAACAATCAAGCCAAAGTTTTCTCATACGCCGAAGACTTCACCTTAAGTCCAAATGCCAGTGAAACAGAAGTTACAGTGACAGGAGAAGTCGTCTTCGTGGGGTATGGAGTCAGCGCACCAGAACTTGGATATGACGATTATGCCGACATCGATATAACAGGAAAAATAGTGCTGTACCTTTCAGGATCACCTGCCATGCTACCAAGCAACCAAAGGGCTTATTACTCTTCCGGAGCTGTCAAAAGCCAAGAAGCGAGTGAGAGAGGTGCCGTTGGCATAATGAGCTTCACTTATCCTGAAGATCCGCGTTTCCGATGGGAAGTCGGCGTGGCAAGGTCTCGGAGAGGTGGTTTCGCTTGGCTGGATGAAAATGGATCGCCCAGAGGTAGAAACGGGGATTCACCAATCCTGGGTTCTGCAAATCTGAACCATTCACTAGCCAATGCTCTCTTTGAGAACTCTTCTGTCCCCATTGAGACAGTATTCTCGGCTGCAGCTGAGAATACTCCACAGGCTTTTGATCTCGACGCCAGCGTGACTATGAAAACGAACAGCAGGCACCGCATGGTTTCCAGT
>JAPKDG010000065.1 GCA_028822645.1 Longimicrobiales bacterium
CGTTTCCGCATCTCCAGTCATCAGTGTCCAGACATTGCCATGTCCTGTATAGGCCCAAGAAGAGTCAGCCCATGTTTCATTGCCAGGCTCTCCTGGTTGAGGAATGGGATTGAAGCGCCATCTGAGTTTTCCAGTACGAACGTCGAAACCTCTCACATATCCAGGAGGGGATTTTTGCCAATTTCTAGTTTCTGCCAAGGCTTGTGAACCTACGATAACAACATCCCTCACTATCAGAGGAGCTGACGCCCACCTGTAACGAGTTACTCTGTCGTCAATGTCTTGAGCTAGATGAACACGACCTTCACTTCCGAAATCTTGTACAAGCTCTCCTGTTTTAGCGTTTAGAGCGATCAAGTATTCTCCAGATCCCAACAGTATTCGTTCATCAGTTCCGTCCCTCCAGTATGACAATCCTCTGTTCGTTCTTCCTGTAGGAATTCGATCTTCCAAAAGATAAGGGTTGTATGTCCAGAGTACTTTTCCATTGCTCGGGTTTAGTGCGACGGCTTGCCCCATACTGGTAGTTGTATAAATCCGATCGTCAATCTTTATAGGGGTAGTTTGGAAGTTGTTATTAATTTGTAAGTCGGGGTATTTTTCCAGCAAATCGTAGTCGGCCGACTCCCATTTCCACACTATTTCTAGCTGACTGACATTTTCATGGCCGATCTGGTCTAAGGGTGAATATTTGGTACTAGCCAGATCTCTTGCATAGTGTGGCCAGTCTTCTGAATTCAAAGGTTCTTGCCAGTATTCTCTATCATTATTGCTCATGAAACTTATGACTAATACAGCTATGACAACGATGATTCCTAGGGTTTTGGACCGATTAGCATCGGAGGAGTTTTTGCCTGCTATTATCTGTAGTGAGAACAAAGGGCACCTTCTAAAGTTGAAAATAGTTGAGATGTTCGAGGGTTTAACTAATACCCCTTAAGAATCTCAGTAGTTTACAGTAAAATTTAGAACTCGGAAATAGATGGCTTGCCTTACTGCACTTGTCAGCTTAGCTATAGCTAAGGCCTATGGCACAGACTAATAAGGGAAAAGCTATTAGCCATTATGGTCAGGACTCAAGTCGCTCGGAGGATTCATGACTTTTCCATCTCGTCAAGTAGGGTCGTATTCTATTCAACCAGTCCAGAAATCACAAAAGATATTTTCTTCAATAATATCTAGGGTTTTGGGAGTGTGGTTGTCGGTAGCTGTCCTTACTATTGCGTCGTTTATGTCACTTGTAGGACAAGAAAATATCGATGCTTCTAGATTAATAACCGAAGGTGTAATGTTTCGTGAAATAGGTCCTGCAATCATGGGTGGGAGGATATCGGATGTAGCTGTGAACGTAGAAAATCCGGCAAATATCTTTGTGGGATTTGCAACTGCAGGCTTGTGGAAAACAACTAGTGATGGAATGGCTTGGGAATCCAAGTTCGACAACCAAATAACAGGATCTATAGGTGCAGTTACGATCGACCCGTCTAATCCCAATGTTATCTGGGTTGGCACTGGGGAGCCTCAAAATAGACAGAGTTCGCCTTATGGATATGGGGTTTTCAAGTCGATTGACGGTGGAGATACCTGGATTTCGGTAGGATTGTCAGAGACAAGACACATAGGTCGCATAGTCGTTCATCCACAAGATCCGAATGTGGTATACGTTGCAGCCGTGGGTCACCTATGGGGTCCTAATGAGGCGCGAGGAGTCTTTAAGACCACAGACGGTGGAGAAAATTGGGACAAAGTCCTTTATATTGACGAAGATAGTGGGGCCATTGATTTAGTTATGAGCCCCGAAGATCCGAACACTCTTTTTGCTGCGATGTATCAACGCCGTCGCACAGCTTTTGGATTTAGTGCCAGTGGATCAGGTTCGGGTATCTATCGAACCTATGACGGAGGGGAAAATTGGGAAGAACTCAGCGAAGGTTTGCCTCAAGGAGATAAGGGGCGCATTGGAATAGATATCTATCAAAGAGATGGGAATCTCCTGTACGCTACTGTCGAAAGTCAAGAAGGAGATGGACGGGGTCTCTATCGAACAAGGGATAGAGGTGATACCTGGGAAATGGTGGATACTCGCAATCCGCGTCCGATGTATTTCAGTATGGTGAGAATCGATCCGAATAATCCAGAGCGTATCTATTTGGGTGGAGTCCAGCTCTCGATATCCGATGATGGAGGAAGAACTTGGTGGGAAGGGGACGCAGCTGAGGGAATTCATGTAGACCATCATGCCCTTTGGATTAATCCTGACAATTCCGATCACGTTATTCTGGGAAGTGATGGAGGGTTGTCAACGACCAGAGATGGAGGACAAAACTGGCGCATGTACGACAACATGCCAGTGGGGCAGTTTTATGAAATTGGGTTTGATATGCAGCATCCATACCATGTCTGTGGAGGACTGCAGGATAACAGTTCATGGTGTGCTCCGAACCAAACTCTAAACAACTACGGAGTACGTAACAGCGATTGGGAAGATGTTTCTGGTGGGGATGGATTTTATAATCAGATAGATCCAACCAATTCAAATATTGTCTATACTGAATCCCAGGGAGGAAATATCTCTCGCCTGGATAGAAGTACTGGATCAGCAACAAGGATTCGTCCCGTGGCACACTCTACCGAAAGTGACGAGGATCGTTCTTACGATTTCAACTGGAATGCACCGATAGTGGTGTCTCAGCATGACCCGAATACCGTGTACATCGGAGCCAATCATCTACTTCGTTCTCGAGATCAGGGCATGACTTGGGAGGAAACTTCTCCTGATCTAACCAGGCTTATTGATCGTGACACCTTGGAGGTGATGGGAAGACCTTTGTCTGAATCGCATTTATCTCACAATGATGGTATTTCCTCTTATGGAAACATTACGGCAATCTCAGAATCATCCTTCAGTTCTTCGGTAATTTATGTTGGAACTGACGACGGAAATTTGCAGGTTACAAGAGATGGTGGGGAAAGTTGGATGATCGTTGAAAATCGTCCAGGTCTGCCTCGGGGAACATATGTAAGCAGGCTACAAGCTTCCAGGCATTCGGAAGGTCGCGTATACGCTTCTTTCGACGCCCATAGCGATGACGATTATAGGCCGTATCTTTATGTTAGCGAGGATTATGGCGTGAGTTGGCAGTCGATTTCATCAGATTTACCAGATTGGTCCATAAATGTTGTTAGGGAACATCATTTGTCGCCAAATCTTCTTTTTTTAGGAAATGAGGTTGGGGTTTATGTTTCATTTGATAGGGGCAACAACTGGCAACCTTTGAAAGGCAATTTTCCAACGGTTCCAGTCGATGACATTGCGATTCATCCACGTGAGAACGATTTAATCGTAGGTACACATGGTCGAAGTATATGGATATTACACGATCTCGGTCCGTTACAGGAAATCGCTGATGATCCGGGAGTCCTAAACTCTTCCTTACAAGGCTTCCGATCGAAGCCCGGAGTTCAATGGATTCGATCGGGGGGTTGGCCTTTCTGGGGAGACATGTTCATTGCAGCGAATCCTGAGGATGGGATTAAGATTCGCTATTGGCTGGGTAAAGATCTAGATCTGGACGAAGATGGTGAGTGTGGCCAATCGGTATGCGTGGAAATTCGTGATAACTCTTCGGGGATGATAAGTAAGTTGACAGGACCTGGAGAGGCCGGATTTCATGAGGTTCTATGGGATATGCGTTACGACTCACCTCCGAATATGGAAGATCAAAATGGAGGTGGTTTTGGGCCACCCTTAACCGGGCCGATGGTTTTGCCAGGAACCTACCAGGTCAGGATAATCGCAGGATTGGCAGCGAGTGAAGTTCAGATAGAAGTTCAGGCGGATCCTAGAGACGTCATGTCTGAAAAGGATAGAAAGTCTAGATATGAAGCTGCAATATCGGTCTTTGAGATGTTAGGTCTTTTAGGCCAAGCGAGAGACGCTTCAGGACGTCTTGAAGATCAACTTCAAGACGTCGAAACACTTCTTGATTCTAAATCAGAAGTAACAGAGGAGTTGAGGAGTCTTGTACAAGACTTGAAGGGCAATCTGGATAATGCAACTGGAGATCTTTCGGGATTGAGTCGCATGTCTAGACTTTTGTCTGGCCTGGAGGGTTCTGCAACCGCTCCTACTGCTGACCAACTCTACCAGATCGAAGCGGGCATGAGTGATTTGACCGAAGTGATCACAACTATTAATGAGGTGATCAGTGAAGGCATGCCCAATCTTAACTCAGAATTGGATCGGTTAGGGATACGTCCAGATCCTGGAAGCCTAATAGAAATACCCACTGTGATCCCATAGGACTAAGGTGGGTATTTCTATTAGTTAAAAGGAGGAACGGGGGAGATCTGGTTAAAAGGTTCCACCTGGTTTACCCCCCCGGGGTTTGGCCGTGCGTCTCCCTCCCCCACTTCTCGCAGGAGGATTGCCACTACCTCCGGAAGGTGAGGCAGTGGAGGGTGCGCCTCTGCCTCCCCTCGTATATCCTCGGCCAGGAACTACAGTGGCTCCAGGTTCATACTCCCATGTATTTGCCCTGGTCCTACCTGTTACACGGATTGGTGATCTATAAGAACCCCAGTTGTTATAAATATTTCTGTAATTGGAACGGGAATAGTAGGGGCTATATCCGAATCCATATCCAAATCCATACCTGTATCCGTTACTGTAGCTCCTGAAGGGATCGTATGAGAAGGGATCGGCATACCTGCCATATCCATACCTAAACGGTCCACGTTGGTATCCGCCGCCATAGTAATTACTTCCAGAATCTGAGTTTTGACGAGCTATACGACCATTGGCTACTGCCCCCCCTAAGCCAGATCTTTCCGATTCTTCATTTGTGTCTAGTGCGAATCTCTCTAACACAAATTCATTAGGGAAGGAGACTGCAATAACAGCATCTAATACGTTAGGCGCCACTCCTGAAAAAGACATTTGTTTCAGGATGTCCCCGTTCAAGGAAAATGGCTGTGCGTTCTCTAGAACCCAAGCCTCTATTGCTTGTGGGTTTACCTTTGATCCAGCTTCGACGACGTTCGCTAGTGTCAGAGGAGAAAGGAAAGACATTCTCGTTAGCTGGGCGCTGCGGGTGACGGTTTCTTCAACCCCAGCAGTTTGAAACACTTCTTGCGAAGCGATCCCATATCTTAAGACCCAAGGAATAGTTTGTCCTCCGATTTCGATAGCTCTTATCTCCAGCCATTCTTGAGGACTAGTCATAGTCATTATACCCGTTTCTTTGCGTTGGCCTCCCGCACAGAAAAAGTTCGTTTCCAGGAAGATATGCCGCCCGTCATCAGAAAAAGTAAATACCTCTGTTCCATCACATTCTTCACTAGTGATTTCTTTGGGGATTCCATTAAGTCCCAGAGCTCTTCTTTCGAGGACAGATCCATTCACTATGGTCAGAATGTCTAGTCCATTCGCGTCTTCGCTGTTTACTATGCAAAGAGATGCTAGATTTTCTTGACCAGTGTTTTGAATGTCCGTGGGTGACCAGCATCCCATCCAAGCCAACCATCCAGGGTCAGCCGTTCTAATTGTGGTGGCCTGCAGTGTGCTTGGTAATACCATGAGGGATAGTAAAGCAGCCAAGAAAAGATTTTTTAGAATGGTTTGTTTGTGCTTTTTAACATTATTCATGGTTTATTCCTTGCGTGAAACTACTAAAGTATTGTCATTTTCTATGTTAAAAGAGAAACCTCACTCCGAATTGTCCGCCCAAACCACCTAAATCAAGGGGTTGGAATTGTTGGAAACCTCCATTCATTGGACTGGTCGACCAAGTGTATTGCCAAGTAGTAGTCAGGGCCCATCCTGATCCAAAATAAAAATCCATTCCAGCGAATATTTTTCCAAGTGCACCATGCCCCCTAGACTTCAAGTCGGCCCCAAAAACCTCTGAGGTTTGAAAATCAATGAAATCACCCACTTGTCCGAATTCATAAACGGCCAATCCTCCTCCAGCACCCACAAATGGAGCCCAACTAGTGGGTATCCAAGCAAATTGGCTTAACCTCTCGCCCCTGTTTCTTAGATACCTTTTGACATTCAGTCCAAAAGTACTCTTAAAAATATCAGTAGTTTGCTCAATGGGCAGGTCATCGTTGTCTACCCAGTCTCTGAATTCCGATGACATGCTAGAACCTGCAAATACCATTTCAAAATCTATATCGGTTTTTTCGCTCAATCTCACGCCAAACTCTAGAGCAATCTTAGCCTGATGGAAATCTCTAGGATCCAGGGTCATTCGATTACTAACAAACTGTACAATTTCGTTTCCAGTTTTGGTTTGGTCAGCGCCCACCTGAAGACTAAAATGGACCTTTGGGGGTTCAAATTTAAACCCTGATGGTTTCTGTTGTCCGAGAATTGCGTTGGGAATTGCTAGAGCTAGAGCTACGGGCACTATTCCGATAATCGCTCGAGTATGCTTGTGCATCTTATTTGGCAATGTATACCTCCTCAATATCTCGAATCATCGAGTGTCAGCTCTCCCAAATAGTAACATCTGCAAGATCCGTACCGTTAGTGAGCTAGACCAGTAAATACTAGTAGAAATATGGATGTGATGACAGTAGTCATACCGATGGATGATAAGAGTTATACAAATAAATTTTTGGGACTTGGGTTAGAGACCTCCTGAATTTATCTTTGATTCAGGCATTGAAAAGACGCTAAGCGAATTTCGGGAAGCACTCGGTAGATTGTTTAGCCTTAACAGCAAAGTAGAGGAAGCAGATGAAGCAGATTTTTCCTAGTGTTGGTACGCTATTCCTAGTTCTCGTGTTTGCACCTAGTGCATATGCTCAGAGCTTGCCCAGTGGAGTTACTGATGCGATGGTGACTGAGGGACAACAGATTTATGCAGGAGCTGGCCTCTGTGCTACTTGTCACGGTCCCATTGGTGAAGGGTTTATCGGACCAAGTCTTATAGATGCCGAATGGTTGAATGGTGAAGGAACATATGATCAGATTGTCGTAGCTATCACGGATGGTGTCGCCCAAGCAGATGTAAAGAATGCTATGGGTATGATGATGCCTCCGAGAGGCGGATCTTCTATCACCGATGACCAGGTCAAAGCACTGGCTGCTTACGTCTGGAAGCTAAGTAATGGGGGGTAGTGTTTTCATACCCCTCTGGCGACTAGCTAAAAAGGTCCACCGGAATTTTCCGGTGGACCTTTTTAGCTATCTATCTCGCTCGATGAGTCTTTCGTTTCGATCAAGCCTTCCTATTTGGATGAAATTCTTAGTATAGAATGGAGCATCAATTAGTCATGAAAAATTTATCCACTGAAGAAAATAGAGCAATCAATTCCATAGATCAAAATGGTTTAGTAGATGCTATATGTCAGTTAGTAGCTATTGAAAGTGTTGGTGGGGCGGAAACTCCTGCGCAACAGTGGGTAGCACGTCTGATGGGAGAAATAGGACTAGAAGTAGATTCATGGGAGCTGAATTTTGATGAGTTAGCCAAGCATCCAGGGTATTCTACTGAGATTGACCGATCTCATGGATTGGGTATTGTTGGTCGTACCGTTGGAGGATCTACAGAGGATGGATTGATTTATAACGGACACGTTGATGTGGTGCCATCTGGTCACATCGAACGTTGGAGTAATCCACCTTTCGAGCCTCGAATAAAGGAAGGTAGAATTTATGGCAGAGGGGCAGTTGATATGAAAGCTGGCTTGTGTTCAGCTATTTTTGCTGCCAAGGCCATTAGGGATGCCGGCATAAGGCTCAAAACGCCCTTGATGATTGAAAGTGTGATAGGGGAAGAAGACGGTGGCGTCGGTACTTTGGGGGCGATAGTACGTGGATATAAAGCTAGAGGTGCGGTTGTAATGGAACCGACCGGATTAGAGGTGGTGACCACAGGAGCAGGGTGTCAAAATTTCCGACTACGTGTAGCTGGCAGGGCTGCCCATGGCGCCTTGCGAAATGAAGGAGTGAGTGCAATCCAAAAGAGTGCTGTGATTCTTTCGGCTCTTGATGCATTTGAACAAGAACGCAACAAGGGGGGGGATTCGATGATCCCTGGCCAATTACCTTTCCCGATATGCGTAGGAAAAATCACAGGGGGAGAATGGGCGTCTTCTGTCGCTGAAGAAGTTCTTCTTGAAGGACGGTATGGAATTCGTCCCGGTGAAACAGTCACTGCTGCCAGAGAAGTTTTCGAGGAAGCAATGGCGAAGGCCGCATCAGGTGATGCTTGGCTGAATG
>JAPKDG010000066.1 GCA_028822645.1 Longimicrobiales bacterium
GCTACTCTCTGATCCTCTCTACCTCGTGGACGGAAATGACCGGATGACAGAACAGTATGCACGTACAGTTTTGGTTTACCTGCGTGAACAATCCGCTAACCCTTATGGGATAACGTGGGGAGATGACCTGGAAGAACTGACAATGCGCTACGGCCCTGAAAAATCTTGGGACAGAGAACGAAAGCCACCTGACGGTTTCCTGACCGATACTCGCAGTATCGTAGGTAGGCACCATCCTAAAAGTCAGGAGTTCCTTCCACCCGTATCTGTCTTGAAAAATCCAGTTATGATTGGTCCTGCCGAATGGACTTTAGAACGCCAACATCCTCGAACTGGATATGCCCCTCCTTATGCGCCGAACCTCACTGAGCTAGCCACCCAAATTGCTCGCTTTCGTAGAGGTGATTCTCTGATGATCGTAGTGGGATTTAGTCCTGAAGAAAGTTCGGAGTTGACTACGGTTACCAATACAGTTCGCGACCAAATTAAAGAAAGGAATAATCCATTCGTAGTCCAACTTCCAAAACCCTCTGCAGACAAAACAAAAGTGGTTTCTTCTAACGCAACCGATTTCCAGACAGGACTATTTTTGCACAGCATCCCAGATCAAAACAGTTACCGAGTGCTGGGGGATGATCCAGATGCCACCTTCAGCCTCTTGGTACCTAATGGATCTTATATCATTGGATTGGAAGTTTTAGAGGCATCTGCCAAAAGTGCATGGAGATCTCGAGGAGGCCTTTGGCAAGAACCATTAACTCCTGGTCTCGCTTCAGCTTCTGACCTCCTGATCTTGGACGGTGAGGGCGATGTGCCTAACACATTGGAAGAAGCTATTCAGCAAGTAAAACCAAAACTGCAGATCCAACGAGGAGAGTCTATAAAAGTAGCTTGGGAGCTTTACGGTTTTAGAAGTGGTGAAACCCTGAGTACCCGCATAGGGCTAGTCCGCAGTAATGTGGGAATTTTACGTCGACTAGGGGAGTTCATGCGATTGCTCGAGACTGATCCTCTGCCGGATATGTCATTTCGGGATTCTAGCATCAATGGGCTGGAAACAGTCTTTCGTTCAGTAAATATTGATTTCCCAAATGTAGAGGCTGGAGAATATACCATCACAATCGAACTGCAACCGGAAGGTAGAGAAGTCATGGTACTTAGTCGCAACATTACAGTCATGCATTAAAACCCCGCTACTGCCCAAATCTCCAATTTACGGTTCTTGAGGTGTACTCCAGAAGTCTCTGTCCCCAGAGGAGGAACTCGCCAGATCTTCTGCAAAAAGGATTGAGTTGAATAAAATTTTAAAGGTGCCGAAAGGTTGGCCTCTCCACTGTGGCCGCAGACCAAGCAACAAAATCCGGCCTGCGCCATATTCTACATCTAAAGCTGCCGCATAGCCTTGTAAATGTTCCTCGCCTAGCAAATAACCCGATAGTAGAGGTGAGCCAGAACTTCGATACTTCATTAGCGCAGAACCTTCAAATCCCACCTGAGTCGAAAAAACAGGACTTCTATCAAAAAATATCTTGCCTTGTTTTGGCATCCCCGCCATTACTGGGTGGGTAGTATCCACATCTACTTCAAAAATCGAACCACTGGAGAAAAATTCCTGTCTGCTGAGATCTTTGACAACATTCTGCACTGGTAAATGCAATTCTTCAATCATTAAATCACTAGCCTGATTTAATGCCACTAAGGTCCCTCCATCCTTTACAAATACCTCTAATGCTCGGATTCCAATTTTCCCTATACCTCCCGAAAATTCAGAAGGGATAGTACCAACAGAATATCCATCAAGTAGTGAGCTAGATCTTTCTGCTGGCAAAACAATTACGTCATATCGATCTCTAAGTGCCCCTGCCTGAAACTCAGAATTTCTAATATTCTTAAACTGAAATTCATACCGTTCCAACAACCATCTCGTCCAACCCTCATCCATACTAGCCATCCACGGCCGATAGAGACCAATCCGAGGCTGCTTCAGAACAATACCATCAAGATTACCACGGGAAGCTTGAAGAGCATAATCGTCCACTAGCTTTTGTTGCTGTTTAACAGGAAGCCCAGAAACTTGATATAACATTTTTCCATCTCGAGTTACTGACCGAACAGTTCCCCCATTTTCCCAAGATCGATTGAGAACTGAAAAAGAATTATTCTGAGCAGGATCTACTACCAAAGCTGACCCAGACCCGGTCAAACTTCCTGACAGCGGATTAATCCCCGCAGCTACAGGATGACTGTCGAAACCAACACCCCGTGGTGAGTCAAATTTTGATGCATCTGTGACCTTATCATCCCAAGCTACTGGATCTGTTCTGATTTCTATCAAGACAGATCTGATTTCATCACTAATCGGTTCCTTCGCGGCCGTGACCTCTACATCCATCTGATAAGGAAGTGTCCAGCCTGCAGCGTCATAAGGTTGTTCCGGAGGCCCTCCAGGATATTCCCTTAAATCCGGATAAACCTGAACATCCAAAACTTGTCTGGCCAGCTCTGCAAATTCCTGATCCATTGGAATAACCCATGTGCCAGCCTTGTAAGCAACACCTTCATGACTCACAGATTCCTGGAGCTGTGAAACACGGATACCGTTGAAAGCAAGTCTTCTAAGAAGTTCAACAGCCGCAACAGGATCTCTCTGGTCCTGCCTAATAAAATAACCATAGGGAGGCTCGTTTCTGTATTTTTCAATGATGCTTCGACCCGATTGATAACGGTTATACAGGAGGTCTTCCTTATACTTAGCTGCATAATCGAGAACTGCTACAGATGCAGTGAGCATATAGTCTACTGCGTCTCCCAATCTCCACCAGCCACCTTTCCATGGACTTGAATAAAGAGATTCCACCCTGAGATCGCGACGATTCTCAGGGAAATCCGAAAGAGTATAGAAATGCGGTGTAGCATAACGATAAAGTCCGGTTTCAGTCCAAAAAGCAGCTTGGTTCTGTAACATGGGCATATAGTCCACATAGCCAGGGTACCAAGCATCAAAAACTTTCTCCATATGAGTAGAACCGACTTGGCCCCTTGATTCCAGTAACTGAGCTATAGCCATACCTATCATATTGACCTGACGGGCCATTATAGGTGGAGTTTGGGTCGCCACTGGCTCGGCAAAAGGAGGCAGCCAGATCCGAGTCGGAAAAGGAGAACTCTGATGATGCACATAAATAATCTGTGGCTCCCAAGTTCTCCAAGTTCTAGCCAGGACTCTTGATTCGACCATGTTTAACATGTAGCCATCACGATTATTGTCATGACCTATGTACTTCTGATAGAGCTTCGGCATTGGAGCCACTTCAAACGAAGTACCAAGATTCGATTTGTACCAATCAGCTATCATGGTTTGACCGTCTGGATTCAAAGAGGGCCACAGCAATGTAATCACGTTTTCACGAATCGACTGAACTCTCTTACTCTCTCCTGTAATTAAATCATAAGCAAGTTGAATAGTGTGTTGAGCACCCGCTACTTCAGAAGCATGCAAGCCACCACTAATGTCAACTATTGCCTTGGCTCTCGAAGCCATCTCTTTTGCTTCAGAATCCGAAAGATGTCCCGGACTGGCAAGTTCTGCGGCTGCAGATTTGTGCTGATCTAGATTCGCTAGGTTTTCGGCACTCGATATTACCGCTATATACCAAGGTCTGCCCTCCGATGTTTCTCCTGTCTTCAATAGCATCATTCGGTCAGTCGCATTATCTAGGAGTCGAAAATACTCAAGGGATTCCTCGTATGTAGCTAGCTGAAAATCTGCACCCGGATGAAACCCAAGCACTGACTCAGGGGTGGGAATGGATTGGCCCTGCAGTAACGTGGCCATCGCCAAAGACATTCCCAGTGCAGGGAACCAAACTGTTTTCCAGTGCTTCCAAATTCCAGTAGAGATTCTCATCTGACCACATTCCCTTATTTGTAATAATCTTATTCATTGATACTTCACAAACACCACTAACATTATGCACTTGACACCTATAGAATTACAAGCAGGTCTCCGATTATCCAGTGAAAATCACAATTGTTCCTAAATGGTATTGTGGAAGGAAACCTTGGCCTCTAAGGAGGAGCTACAGTGTCATATTTCAGAATCACCGGCATCATCAGTTTTATAGTGATTTCCAATTTCTCTTCACTGCTGAGTCAACAGAAAGAGAAGAACCCAATCAGCCCCGAAGATTACGGCAAGTGGGAATCCGTCACCTCAGGGGAATTTTCGCCGAACGGAAAATGGTTTGCAGTTGAAATTTCTCGTGTTAATGAGGAGGACGAACTTCGAATTCATAGAGTAGGAGACAGCCATGTCATCACAGTAAAGTCTGCTTCAGGCCCCAAATTTTCAAAAGATGGCGAGTGGATTGCCTATACAATACAAGAACCGATGGAAGAAGATTCTAACATCCAACATAGGCAGATAGGTTATACGCACCTGCTGACAGAGACGTCCACCACTATCCCGAAAGCTGAAGATTTCTCATTCAGTGGAAGAAATGCTCACCTTCTAGTAAAGCGCTATCCAGACGATGATAATAACGATGTCTCTACAGTAATGGTCCAAAATCTTTCCAGAGGAAGTAGTGTCGCGTTTGCCAAAGTAAAAGAATCATCCTGGCAGGAATCGGGCGACCTGCTAGCATTTGCAACAGAAGAAGACGGAGTACCTAGCAGTGTACAATTGTATGACCCCAATTCGGGCAACCTCCGTACCCTAGATGCCACCAACTGGCAATACGCTGGACTCAAATGGAGGGCCGACTCCAGCGATCTCGCATTTTTTCGATCGATGACTAACGATTCCCTACCCTATACTCCACAAACTTTAATGACGTGCAGACATCTTCAGACCGACTCCGTTTGTTCCAACCTTGAAGAAACACTTACTCAAGGGATCCTGCCAGGCCGCAACATCGTTTCTTTTCGTCCTATCACTTGGTCAATGGATGGATTTTCTCTTTTTTTCGGGGTAAAGGCAGCTCCAGTCGAAAAGGAAGTACTGGCCAAAGACAAAGCATCCGAATCGATCTCTGAAAAACCAGAAGTAGAAATATGGAATTCTTTCGACCGCCGTGTAATACCAGAACAAAAAAGAGACTCGCTCGAAGATAAAACTCGGAGCAACCTGGCTGTATGGCATCTCAATGAACATAAACTTTTAGTCCTCACTGATGACTCGATGGATGACCCTCTATTGCACGCAGGAGGGAAAGTGGTCACAGCGACTGATCAGACAAACTTTGCTTTCGCCTCTATGTTCGGAAGACAAAAAGAAGATGTCTATGTTATTGACCCTTCCTCTGGAGAGCGTCTAGCAACAGTCAGTGCGGTTTCTTTTCCGTGGCAAGTGAGTCCGGGTGGAAAACACCTCTCTTATTTTGGAAGAAATGCCTACCATATTGTTGACCTATCCTCTGGAGTAGAATCTACAATTTCCAGCACAGCAATGACGGACTTTAATAACAGAGAATTCGACCACCCTGTCGAGGAAAAACCTCCCTTCGGGTTTGCAGGATGGTCCAAAGATGGGCAAGCAATAGTCGTGTATGACAAATATGACATATGGCGATTAGATGTGTCGGGTTCATCCAAGCGATTAACCAACGGATCCACGGATCAAATCATATACCGCTACGTCGACTTAGACGATGAAGATGGGATAGATTTAGAAAACAATCTGTATTTCAGCCTTGAAGGAGAATGGACCTTGGATCATGGGTTTGCTCGATTTCAAAATGGAAGAGTAGAGACCCTTCTTTATGAGGACAAAGACCTCGGTCAGTTGTCCCGCGTCTCCGAGTCAGATATATACGCCTACTTAAGTCAAAATTTCGATGACCCACCAGATTATTTTATTTCTAATTCTTCCTTAAGTGACGGGAAGCAGATCACAAATATAAATAGGTTTCATACTGACTACGACTGGGGGAAAAGTGAGCTAGTACAGTACAAGAATCACAAAGAAAAACAGCTACAAGGAGCGCTGTTCTATCCTGCCAATTATGATCCTTCTCAGGCATACCCTATGATCACATATATCTATGAGAAAAGATCCCAGACCGCCAAGCAATACATAGCTCCATCGGAACGGAGTTACTACAATTGGGCTGTATGGACCTCATTAGGATATTTTGTATGGCAACCCGACATTCTTTTCGACGCTCGGAACCCTGGGATTTCATCTACTCAGACAATGGAACTCTCGGTCCAGGCCATTATCAAGAAAGACATTGGTGTCGATCCTGCTCGAATTGGACTCATAGGACATTCATGGGGTGGCTATCAGACTGCCTTCGCAGTGACAAATACAGATATTTTCGCTGCAGCAGTCGCTGGCGCACCACTAACAAATCTAATCAGCATGTATGGTTCTATTTTTTGGGCCACTTCGCAGCCTGAGTCTGGACATTTCGAGACGGGACAGGAAAGGATGGAGGTTCCCTATTGGGAGGACCCCGATGCATACATTAGAAATTCAGCCGTCTTCAACGTAGAGAAACTAAATACACCCCTGATGTTAGAGGTCGGAGATGCAGATCGTAACGTAGATTGGCGCCAAAGCATCGAATATTACAACGCTGCTCGTCGCGTTGGCAAACCCTTAATAATGGTGGCATACCACGACGAAGACCACGGGCTACGCAAAGAAGCAAACCAGGTCGATTACCATCGAAAAATCTTACAATGGTTCGGCCACTATCTTAAGGGAGAAGACGCCCCTGATTGGATAAAAGAACCAATACCCTATCTTCAACAAAAAAGATAAAATTTGAAAAACATGGAGGGTTCCCAGAGTATATGTCCAGGAACCCTCCAACACAGCTTGAGCTCTAAAAATCTCTCAGGATGATTACCTTGTCATCATCCACCAGGATGTAGATGGAATCTCACCCGTGTGTTCTCCCACATCATAGAAATATTTCCCATGGTGTTTTCACTGTTCGGGTAATAGCCATAAGACATTGTCTCAACCATTTCATCAGTGGTCTCAGGTACAACCTTGAAGCTACCGATCTCTGTTGAACGCACTTCATCAGTTATTGGCACACCCCAACGCTCATGATTAGGGTTCACAAAAATTTCCCATTCATTTTCACCGGGAATCGCATAGAGCGAATACGAGCCCGCCTCCAAAGCGACTGGGTCCAGAGCCATAAACGATTCATCTTCACCAGGGATTGTCCCAAGAAGTGCAGGAGCAGTCAGGTGCAATGTGGTAGGCTCATTGGCCCCTGCTCTCCAAGGAGATTCGAAGGGTACTAAGCCACCCATGACCTCTCTATCATTTGCAGAAGGAGCTCCATAACAAAGCCGGCCTACACCATTTTCATAATCCACTGTGACGTCGAGCAAAGGACTCGGTCTCCCCGACAATTCTTCTGGAGTTCCCCTCTGTGGATACCTTTCCGTTGCAGGGGCAATCCGACATTCAGGGTACATTACTGCTGAGCTCATAGAGACCTCTCCAGATTCTCCACCAGCTGAGGCACTGTCACCAGAATCACAGGCCACCAAGCCAATTGTCCCTAGAAACAGTGGTAAAACAAATGCTGTCTTTATACGCATAATTCTCCTACCCAGTAAAAGTTGCATCCAACTCACATATAAAAGTTAAGAAATTAACTGATTTCAGCCAACTCCTTGCCATTCTTTAACGGGCGGGACGAATCAATTGGCACTGGTGCAAATCATCGTAGAATTCAAACATTTCCCTATTGTAGTCAGGCTTTCTTGCATATTCAAAAGGTTCGATCATTTCAAAAAGCATCGAGAGACGTTGAGGCATAGCCAGGTGTTCAGAAAGATCTCCACGCTCTAGGAAACCCCTACTACAGAATTGCTGAGTCTTTCGAAAATATGATTTTATGAGTCGCCTAGCCGCATTCGTTTCAAATGCCGCTGGCATTTCCTCAGTTAGGACAGAGCCGATCTCGTCCATTTGCCTAAAAAGATCTCTGGCCCATCCTGATCCCTTGGTTGCCTTCCATTGCCTCACTCTATTCGCAGCGAGGTAATATTCTTGCGACCAAAATTGATCGTGGAGATGTGATATTAGAATACTTCGATCGAAATCTTTTGAAGTAATCATCTAAA
>JAPKDG010000067.1 GCA_028822645.1 Longimicrobiales bacterium
TCGAACCCGCGACCCTCAGCTTGGAAGGCTGATGCTCTAGCCAACTGAGCTACTCCCGCAAAGTCTTTTAATTTCATTAAATCCCTTTGATTTTTCTATGGTGGGGGTAGGATTCGAACCTACGAAGGCTGAGCCAGCAGATTTACAGTCTGCCCCGTTTGACCGCTTCGGTACCCCACCGGCTAACGATCAGGGGCCTGTAATCTATAGTTATCCCTCCCGGGGATTCAGTCCTATGTCCTTTTGCCCACTAATCACAATTTCCTGTCCAGCTTGATAAAATAACTGTACGATAAGCGCCTATCAAGCCCTCTAGGACAACTAAAACAAGCTGCCGACTTCAGGACTCTAACGATCCCAGATTTCTATTTAGGAAAGCGTTCCTGTCTACATCCCTACCCATGAATTCCTTGAACAAAATTTCCGGTTCATCACTGTCTCCCTGGGTGAGGATTGATTCCATATAGGCTCTGCCAACAGTAGGATTCATGATACCTTCTTCTCTAAATTTACTGAACACATCAGCCTCTAATACTTCTGACCACAAGTAAGAATAGTAGCCAGATGCGTAACCTCCAGCAAAAATATGTGAGAAAATAGTGGCCGAGTGCAATTCGCTAAACTCTGATCCGATAGAGAAAGGAAGCAAAATCTTCTCAATGTACTTCAGTGGATCAGAGGAGACTTTTGCTGGGTCGTCACGATGAAGTCGAAGATCCAAGCAGCCCAAGGCCAATTGTCGCATTTGGTTGAGACCACCCATGAATTGGCGCCCCTCTCTCAGTCGCAAAGAGGTTTTGACAGGCATAGGCTTCCCCGTTTCAAAGTGACCAGAAATAAGTGGTAAGACTTCATCTTCCCAGGTCCAATTTTCCATCAATTGAGACGGGACTTCTACAAAGTCCCATGCTACGTTGATTCCTGCCATTGGTGCGATCGGAACCGAAGATGTGAGATGATGAAGCAAATGCCCAAATTCATGAAATACAGTCTGGACCTCACGATGCGTCAAAAGTGCAGGCGTCTTCCCTTTAGCGGGAGTTAAATTCCCTGCTATTATCCCAGAATGTGGTTCAAAACCATCCCCCGACGGTCCTCCTGTTTTTAAATCATTCATCCAGGCGCCCTGCCGTTTCCCTTCGCGAGGATGCCAATCGGTGTAGAAACACCCTAATTTTCTATTTCCATCTTTAGAGAAAATCTCGTAAAACCTCACTTCTGGATGCCAAATCTCCTCGATCACTTTCTCGGTCACCACTATTTCGAACACTTCCTCTACCAATTGAAAGAGTCCTTCCACAACTCGTCGGATCGGAAAATAAGGACGAGTGACTTCGTCATCTATCCCGAATAGAGTGGACTTAAGATTTTCTTTCACAAAATCAAGGTCCCAAGGCTGCAGGTCCACCAAGCCCATTCCTAAAGCGTGCTCCTTCAGCTGAGCGATGTCTCTCTCCCAGTATGGTTCAGTCTCTTGGGTCAAGCCATCAATAAAGTCAAAAGCCACCTTTCCGGTTTTGGCCATCCTGTCTCCAAGAATGTAATCTGCGAAATCCTCATACCCTAAGATATTCGCTAATCTGCTTCTGAGGTTTAACAGGTCTGTGATGATAGGTACGTTAGAAAATTCTCCAGTTCGACAACGGGTGACATAGGCAACGTAGAGCTCACGCCTGAGATCCCTATCCCTAACGTACTTCATCACTGGTTCAAAAGAAGGATAGTCTAACGTCAATAACCAGCCCTTCTCACCTGCTTCTTCAGCTTTCTGGCGAGCCAGTGATGAACTCTCATTGGGCAAGCCCTCCAGACGAGAACGGTCAGTTACAAGAAGTGAATACATGTCAGTAGCGTCAAGGATATTTTCTGAAAATTTCTGTTCCAGTTGCGATATTTCAAGTCGTATAGTCGCCAGATTGTCCTTCTCTTGCTGTAACAAGTCAGCTCCGGATCTCTTGAATTCATCCAAAGTATTACTCAAGTGGCGCTTTTTAATGCCCCGCAACCTTCCTGCTTCTATAGTTTTAGAGAAATCGACTAACCGCTCCCAAAGTAACTGATTCAATGTAATGTTCGACCAGAATTGTGTTATATAGGGTAATATTTCATTAAAAGCTTCACGGAGTTCACGAGTCTCGGCTACAGACATGAGGTGAGTTACTGGTGCCACTCGAGCTTTGACACTCTCCAGAATATCATCTAGTAGTCCCAGGGTGTTTTGAAAGGTGGGTTTCTGATCTGTCATTATCAGCTCGTTAATATCTCTTTCAGCTTGTCTCAGGATTTCTTTTACCGCTGGGACAACATGCTTAGATTCAATGAGGTGAAACGGGATACGATCATAATCTTGAAGTAGAGGATTATTGGAGATTTTCTTATTCATTTTAGCGTTCTCAAGTAATTACAAGAAGTGAATCCCAGGACTTCCTTACACCACGTTATACTCACCAGCCACCAGGCCACTCTCAAGCCTTTCCCAACGCAGCGAATCAATGTCAACGGTCTTGGCAGAGCCATCCAACACTTCTTCGGCAAGCAAGAGTCCACACACCGGTCCATGCATAAAGCCATGCCCACTAAACCCTGTGCAGGAATACAAGCCCTCCACTTGAGGAAGTTTTCCTAAAATAGGTTGAGCATCGGGGGTTACTTCATATAGGCCAGCCCATTCGGTCAAAACTTCTGAAGATTCTAACACAGGCATTCGCTCTGCAGCATTCACGAAATGAGTCATCCGCCAGGCCTCATCTACACTAGTATCAAATCCTACTGGCTGGTCAGGGTTAGACATTCCAGTGAGTATACCACCACTTTCATAGTGAAAATAAAGTGATTTAGAAAAATCTATCATAAAAGGAAAATCGGGTCCGACACCTTCAATCGGACGAGTTACCATGATCTGTCTCCTGACTGGATCGACTGGGAGGTCGACCCCCGCAAGTTCACCTATAACACCAGACCAGGGCCCTGCAGCTATTATAACAGTTGGGGTGTCTATCCAAGTGCCATCCTCGAGCCCAACTGATTGTATACGCCCAGCCTTCATCTTAATGTCTGAGACCGACTTGCCCGTTTCTAATTGAGCACCTAGGCGGCGAGCCTGTGTTGTATATCCCTGAAGAACACTATGTGGATCCGTGATCCCATCTTTGCCGTAAAAAGCTCCGCATATGATGTCGTCAATCTGCATCTGTGGTGCGAACCTCGCGATTTCACTCGGATCCAATAACTCTGTTTCTATCCCACAACTATGTTGAAGTGCAATATTTTCCTTGAACGATACAACGTCACGGTCGTTATCCAGAAGGAATAGATAGCCACAAAGATTAATGTCGACCTCTTGGTCCATTTCTTGCGGAAATCGTTCAATCATCTCGATACTCCTCCGAGACAATTCGATATTAACCCTCGTCGAGAACTGATGGCGGATACCACCTGCGTTAGTGCCGGTCGCTCCAGTGCCAAATTGTTCTTCTTTTTCAAGCAGAACAACATCACTACAACCTCTAGCAGCCAAGTGGTAGGCAATACTCATGCCCATGATACCGCCACCAATAACCACAACATCCGCGGTTCTATTCATAAGCCCTATGGGCCAGAGTAATGATCAGCATATCTAGAATACTCCAAAGTCCATCTAACAAGATGAAGAGCTAAAACAAACAAGGATGGCCAACAGCCTCGAACCATTGACTTGCTGCTTGCCAGAGCCCCTGCCTTAAAATGTACGGAGAGTATACACAGTAATCGACTTCCTCTCAACTCATCGACAGAACCATAGTCTCATATCTAGTATTAAAGGCATACACACATAATAACTGTGGCAATTTTTGCGCTACTAACCATCCCTCACAACATAAGTAGCTTGAGGTTAACAAACTGGCAGATGGCTATCTTGATGGTTTTACATGGCATGAAACCACTTGACTGACAATTTCCCACTGAAGATGAGCTACCCCATTCCCGAAATTCCTCTTGGCATAGTACTTGCATTCTCGTGTAAGCAGTTAAAATATACCCTAGCTGGAGCAGTGAATTGAACAACACTAATATTTGTAAGGGCAGCTCTCACCGTGACGCGACTTTACTCCTACTGATGACATCGATCATCGCGTGCAACGAGTCTTCAGAACTAGTGGCGAGTACTCAAGCTCAAGCATGGGAAGATATTTCTGAATATTTCATTACTCCAAACATTTGCAAAGATGCAGAAGGACCAGATTGCACCAAGCTTCGCTTAGGGGACTCACAATTAACCACTACAGCGCCTGAACGCGGGAAACTATTTGCCTGTAGGGGAGGGAATTCAAATGCACCTGGGAGTGACCGGAGTAAAATAACTTGGATTGACGATACTGCCGGCACTTGGAACCTGCTGGCCAAACCATTTCTTCCTGCTGGTTCATTTTCTCCGGGGACCGGAACTTCGGCTGTTACGGAATCTGGTTCGAACCGAACTATTTCTGGAAACAACCTACCAGTGGACGGTAAGATCGGCGATTGGCCTATGACGGATTACCCTGCTCTGACTGCCATCGATAGAAATCCAGGGATTCCATCTGAAAATAATTTTAGTTTCACTCTTCAGTCGGACCCGACTGAAGCTGCCAACGCATCTTGCGTGGATTTGGGTCCGATCGGAATGACCCTTAATGGTGTCGTCCTCTATGATGCAGTGGACGGACGTGGAAACGATGCTATGGCCCACGAAATTGTTGATGTTTTTGGTGGACATCCTGCAATGTCCGACTACCATTACCATTTCGTTCCAGAGAGACTTGACGAAGCGACGTCTTTGTCTAACGGACATTCGGGGTTAATCGGCTACATAAGGGACGGCTTTGGCATTTATGGTTACAACGGAGTTGGGGGTACAGAACTGAGCAACGAAGACCTAGATGAATGCCATGGTCACTCAGATACCACTTTAGGTTATCACTATCACGCGACTATTGAGTACCCTTACACAATTGGCTGCTACCGAGGAACACCTATATAGATTTCTAGGAAGGACAGAGGGCGGACAACCGCCATGAACTACAAGTTTCAATATGGAGTAAAAAGCTAATTTCAATGGATTTGGAAAATACCCCCCTTATTGGCAGAGCAAGGGGGCAGGTCCTAGATAAGTGGACATTCACCAATTGTGAGTTCTAGTAAACCCTAGTACCCCATATCTTACTTACTTGAGTGCGACAGCACGAGAACATATAAACAGTATTTAGCTCATTCGATCGGGAGGGGGGGAATTATGGAAGCATTAGCAATAATAGGATTTATTTTTGGGTTAGCTGCATTTGTAAGAGTAGAGAGACTGATAAGAACTTTAAAAGAACGAGAAATCCTGAATCAGGATTACAGACCATAACCCCGACAGGGTTATGTAGTAGACGAGGTAGTACCCCCCACTAGTGTTACTCGATCTGATATACCTGATATCATCCCATATAAAAAAGATGTATACAGGAGGTCGATATACTGTTCGGCTTGACAACTATGTAGTTACCCTTGGTTCCTGACGGGACTTGAGTCTTTGCCTCTAAAACCTCACGTTGTGACATAACACATGTTTTGAGAGGAAAGAATATGAAAAATCAGAAAGACCTTATTGGCCGCAGAGATTTGCTCAAGTTGGGAGTCGCTGGCTTAGGTGCAGGAATCGCGACTAAACCTTTAGTTGTATCTGAAGAAAAATTCAGACCTCAAGAGGTGATCGTTGATCTGGGCCCAGCTCCTGAGCATTTGCTCAGGGATGATCCGATCGAGGTGGTTCGTATCGGGTTTGTCGGTGTTGGGCTTCAGGGAGGAGCTCATGTAAGAAATTTCCTAAGGATTGATGGTGTGGAAATTGTAGCTATAGCCGAGATCGACGAGGCAAGAGCAGAGGAAGTGGCGAGTTGGATATCATCAGAAAAGAAAGAGCGTCCCACTCTATACACCAATGGAGAAACTGATTTTATGCGTATGTGTGAGCAAGAGGATTTAGATCTGGTCTTCACCGCAACGCCTTGGGAATGGCATGTGCCGGTTTGCTTAGCTGCTATGGAGAATGACAAACATGCCGCCACAGAAGTTCCTGCCGCTTACACTGTAGAAGATTGTTGGAAGTTGGTTGAATGGGCTGAAAAATATGAGAAACACTGTGTAATGATGGAGAACTGTAATTATGATCGCCCTGAAATGATGGTGTTTAATCTTGTAAGAAAAGGTTTGCTGGGTGAATTGGTGCACGCTGAATGTGGGTATCTACACGACCTGCGGGAGATCAAATTTGAGGACAGGAATGAGGGATTATGGAGAAGAGCTCACGCTATGTATAGGGACGGAAATTTTTATCCGACTCATGGCTTGGGACCAGTAGCCAACGTGATGAACATTAATAGAGGAGATCAATTGGACTACGTCGTCTCTATGAGCACCCCCTCGAGAGGGTTAGAGAATTGGGCTAAGAGCCACTACCCGGAAGATCATTTGAAAAGAAAAGAGGCATTTGTTCAGGGTGACGTTAACACTACCATGATTAAAACAGTCCAGGGTAAGACGATATTTGTGAGTCACGACACAAATTTACCTCGTCCTTATTCGAGGATTCACATGGTACAAGGTACAAAAGGGATTTTTCAGGGTTACCCTAATAGAATTTATGTGGAAGGAGTTTCTCCTGATCATACTTGGGAGGACTGGATGGAATGGCGTGACGAATTCGACCATCCGATATGGCACAAACTGGAAGAAGAGTCGGAGGGAGCCGGTCATGGAGGAATGGACTTCATAGAAGATTATCAGCTTATCAAAGCCCTTCGAGAAGGAAGGCCCACAGATATGAACGTCTACGATGCAGCGGTGTTGTCAGTCGTGTCTCCTTTAACAGAGTGGTCCGTCGCTAATAGGTCTCGACCCATTGATGTCCCTGATTTTACGAGAGGACGATGGGCGGAATGGCCGCAGTTGGATTTCCTTTA
This sequence comes from Longimicrobiales bacterium, assembly GCA_028822645.1. GTDB lineage: Bacteria > Gemmatimonadota > Gemmatimonadetes > Longimicrobiales > Gaopeijiaceae. The sequence continues at coordinate 6,963 of JAPKDG010000067.1, forward strand.
AACACCATTTTGCACATCCGATTAGTACGGTATACTGAATAGACACTCGAAGGAAGAGCTATGAAGAGAGCAATCATCTTGGCCGCGGGAGACCCTCGGGGCTTGTGATCAGCTTGGTGAGGCTACTGTAGACATCATCGAAAACCACATGAGGTAGAACCAGATTGATGGAAGGGAGTATCTAATGATTAAAGGGATCAGCTATTTATCTTTTGAAAATGGGCTCGAAGGCGGACACCCTATAGACTCAGCCCTCAAACAAACCAAATCTTATGGCTTCGATGCGCTTGAATTGGCAATATCGACTCAAGGCGTACTCACTACTTCAACCACTCAAAATGAGTGTCACGAAATTCGCCAACAAATTGATGATTCTGGCCTTTTTGTCGATAGTTTAGCGAGCGGTATGAGTTGGGCGATTAATCCAACGAGTGATGACGAGTCTATGCGAAAACAATCTATCAATCTTCATAAAGATGCACTAAAGGTGGCAAGCTATCTGGATTGCAAAGCGCTGTTGTATGTTCCTGGAGTTGTTAAAAGCCCCATTTCTAGTGAGATAGTTCGTTACGATAGGGCGCTTGAGCGTGCACGAAAAGCGATCAATGAGTTGCTGCCAATAGCTGAAGACTTGGACATAGATTTATGTATTGAAAATGTATGGAATGGTCTATTTTATTCACCAATTGAACTGAGAGATTTTGTAGATTCTTTTGATTCAGAGAAGTTGGGTGTTTATTTAGATGTCGGTAACTTAATTGGCTATCAGCAATACCCACCACATTGGGTTGAATTGTTAGGTCCTAGAATTAAAAGAGTCCAGATCAAAGATTATCGAGAAAATTTTGATTGGACTGGCAGCTTTAGTTTCTGTGATTTAGGCACGGGTGATGTGCCTTGGAAAGAGACAATAGATTCCATCAAAGCGATTAACTATAAAAGTACAATTGTTGCAGAAATGTTGCCTTGGGATGAGACACTTTTGGCTCGCACATCGACTGCAATGGATCAATTATTTGATTTCAATAGTTCAACTTAAATCTATTAAGCATTATGGCTAAAAAACTAAAAGTTGGCGTTATTGGTTTAGGTAGCATGGG